>CALXLB010000053.1 GCA_944389085.1 uncultured Spirochaetaceae bacterium | reverse complement strand
TCTCTTTTCTCCTTGGCAATTGGTTTGGTCACTAATCACCTTAGAGAATCTGAATGGCTTTTTTCTATATCCTTGGCTTTCTATCTCAGGCTTCTTCTACCCACACTTATGCACGAAGCCTCATTTTTAAGGGATAAAAAACTGCATCAATGCATATTTTTAATGGATAAAAAACTGCACTAATGCATATTTTACCAAGAAAACATCAATTCGCAGGACAATAGGCTAAGCCGCAACACCTTTCTCAGAAGGGCCGTCGTGCTTCATTGGAAGCCATTTGGGCCGGGAAGATAGTTCTTCTATCCTCATCTCTTCCTTGGAATAGTCCTTGAGACAGATATCGATAAACTCATCGCATCAAGCTCATAGAATATCTCTTCACTCCCATGAAACCTGCATCCATTATCTCTCGATATGACATCTTCTTGAGAAAATCACGCCTATTTCCTTTGCAGGGGTTCCTTATAAATTTTTCTATGCCTGACTAACCAAGAAGTGACAGGGTCCCATCTGATTTTATATCCTTCTCTTCGTATAAGAGAAAAGAATAGAACAACCCTCTGGTGACGCTTTCTGACACCTGATTTCTAAAAGTTACAGATTAAGTATCACACATTACTATCATCCTAGAAGTCTTCATGGTATACTCTCCGCAAGGAGAAACAAATGAAAAAGCATTCTCGGTTTGAAAGCCTCATGGGGGGGGTATTGCTTTTAGCTCTACTCCTCACTCTCATCGGATGCCAAGATGGAACTGCGATTCTACCACCTGATAATTTCGATTTACCAGAAATTCCGTCTACAAGCGTCTCAAATTCTATCAACGTACCTGGTATTATCACAGAACTTGACAATCCTCCAGCAGGAATGTCTGTTGAATGGAGTATACCATCATCGGTAAGTACACTTACCAAAATAGCCATGATGACAAATACCCTTGCAGCAGATCCTGAAAGTGATGTCTCAATTGTTGCAAAAGTCAGTTTCAATAATTACACAGGTCAAGGTGTTGTTGCAGAAAGTGGAATCACATCTATCCGTACGGGAAGTATTACAATTACATTCACAGGAACATCATCAACAGAAAGCTCAACTACAACAGCCACACTTCCTGCATTCTCTGTTGAATACAACTCACTACTACTAGTCCAGCGCGATGGTTCCAGAGAAAATACATATACTTTATCAGCAACAAATATAAGTGGAAACAACGATACTGATCCCGTTACAATTGCTTATCCAGCCAGCACTGCTGAAGGAGAAACAATAACCAATCCTACTGTCAATGTACCAGAATCACAAAATAATGTGACAATGAACCCTGGTATGACAGCAACTGTTGATGGAGAAGAACTGGATCTTCTGGTACCATGGGATGGATCCGTAAATACAGGATGGTATAACGAAGCGGAAACAACATTCACAATCACAACACCATCACAGCTTGCAGGCTTAGCCAAGATTGTTAACGATGGTACAGATTCCTTTGATAATAAGACCATAATTCTTGGCTCAGATATCAATCTTGGAAATCTTGCCTGGACCCCAATAGGAAGCATAATATCGCCATTAACAAATGAATACACGGGGAAAGAACAAGACTACAACCTGTTCAAAGGTTCTTTTGATGGAAATAGCAAGAAAATCTCGAATCTCAATGTTCAGTGTTCTTCTAATAGCAACACGGGAAATGGTTTATTCGGTGTAGTGGGAAGCGGTGCGGAAATCTCCAATTTTACAATTGAAAATTGTCAAGCGGTGGGAAGTTCCTCTTCCTTCTTTGTAGGTGCATTTGTAGGACTAATACCACATTGCAACACCACGCCAACTGAAGCTGATACAGTTATCTTGAAAAATCTTAACCTCACAGGAACTGTTCAGATTCAGGGAGCTGCAAGTTCTGGTGGTATTGTTGGCAGAAATCATACTGGTGCAAGAATAAACATCAATAATTGCCATGTAAATGCGGCAAAGGGTTCTTATATCAAAGGTATAGGTGGAGGTCCTAACATTCTGGGAGGAATAATTGGAGCCGCATATGGAAACTCTGGAAACAATGCAAATGTGATTTCCAATTGTTCTGTTGTAATTGATAGCATCACTTGCGACGTACAGTGTCTTGGTGGCATTGCTGGTCATTTCCAGGAAGGTTCAATTGAAAATGTAACTGTCAAAACAAATCTTGTCCTAGTCCCGGCTGCTGCAACAGGAACAGAAGGATATGGATACAATTATGATTGTTATAGTGTTGGTATGATCATAGGAACCGTCGGAGGAACAGAAACGCAATCCAATGATGATAACAAAGCAATCTATACAGCTACGGAAGGACATAAAGTTACCATTTCTGGTTCTACAACTACAGGTTCAACCATAAATACAACTACTTACGAGAACGAACCTCTCTATTGCAATGGCCTTGTTGGAACAATCAGAAATACAGGAGATTGCAATAGCAGTGATGGTATAACTGTAATCAGTACATACAAAGGTGTATCACCTCTTGGAGTTGTAACTATTACTGAGTAAAACATGTATAGAGGGGTGCGTTAAATGCACCTCTCTGTTGTTTTCAATCAAAGAATTGAACTTTGAAATTACATCAACATTTCGTTCTGACATAAAGAAGATTAATCATTCAAAAAGTTGAATTTCATGAAAAATGACTTTTCAAAAGTTGAATTTCATGAAATTTGTATGTTAGCGGTCAGCTTCTTCAGTTTTTCCACGACCTCCAGATCTGCAGGAAGCCAGTCAACAGAATCAAGCTCGGAGAGATCAAGCCACTTGGCATCGCTGTGCTCAGTAAGCGTCAGATGTCCTTCTTTGACAGTTGCAAGATAGCAGTCCATCGTCAGGAAGAACTCAGGATACTGATACTCGACGGTACAGACGAATCTATCGATTTCAATCAAAGCCCCAAGTTCCTCTTTGATTTCCCGGACAGCAGTCTCCTCTCCGCTCTCGCCTTCCTCTCTCTTTCCACCGGGGAATTCCCAGTATCCTTTATATGTTCCTTTGCCGCGTTTTGTAGCATATATCCTGCCATCATGATGAATGATAGCTGCACTGACTCTTATACTTTTCATGGTCCAGATCTTAGCAGCTTTTCCCGGTGGAACAAAGGGGAAGCTATCGCTATACTCTCCGTGATATGCGCAGAAGCAGAAATTACGATTTAGGGAAAGATGGACTCTGGTATCTTGTACTCAGCCTGGCCATTCCAACCGCACTGGGACAGGCTGTCAATGTTCTATATGCAATTGTCGATAGAATGTACATCGGGCATATCGCAGGTTATGGTGATATAGCTCTGGCAGGTGTCGGTGTTGCAGCCCCTCTGGCTACATTCCTCTCCTCATTCGCAACTCTCATAGGCATGGGAGGAGCTCCCATCATGGCTATGAGAGAAGGACACGGAGATCATGAAATTGCTGAACGCATACTAACAACAGGTTTCTATCTTCTGATTATCGCTTCTGCCATTCTCACCCCGCTTTTCTTCATATTCCGCGATCCCCTGCTTCTGACATTCGGGGCCTCATCTGTAACATTGCCATATGCTTCTGAATATCTTGGATGGTATGTTCTTGGTACCCCGTTTGCACTTTTATCAACAGGGCTGAACAGCTTTGTGATCAATCAGGGAATGTCGAAAAAGGGCATGATATCAGTTGTGGCAGGGGCGCTGCTGAATATCATACTCGATCCTGTCTTCATCTTCCTTTTCGATATGGGAGTCAAAGGCGCTGCTATTGCAACCGTCATCTCGCAAGCTGGATCCATGCTGATTACCATCATAGCGCTCAGAGGCAGAAGCACTGCTATAAAGCTCCGTTTCAAAGGCTTCATGCCTAATCAGATTACGAAAATCATCAAATTCGGGCTTTCATCCTTCATCATCATTTCAACTGATAGCCTTTTGCTTGTAGTCCTCAATGCAATGCTCCAGAAATTCGGAGGACCGGGATGGGGAGACACACTCATTACATGTTCCACTATCGTACAGAGCTACCATATTCTTGTCACATATCCAATGGGAGGCATGACAGCAGGATGTCAGGGCCTTGTCAGCTACAATTACGGTGCAGGGCTGACAGACAGAGTAAGGAAAGGTATCAATAACCTGCAGATTCTCATAACAGCCTATACAGTAGTGATGTTCACATTCACCATATTCGGCTCCAGACTTTTCGCTTCCCTATTCACTTCTGACGGTGAGATACTTGCCCTCTCTGCACGCTTCATGTTCATCTTTGAGTGCATGATAATCCCGCTCTCCTTCCAGTACGTCAATGTCGATATGATGACAGCGCTTGGGCAGATTCATATTTCACTGCCACTGTCGCTGACACGGAAGATAACATTCTTCGTAGCTTCAATCGTATTGCCCATTCTCTTCGGGGCTGAAGCAGCTTTCTTCTCTGAGCCTGTATCCGATCTGATAGCCTGCGTAGCTGGTACAATCATCATGAGACTCCAGCTCGGGCCTATCCTTCAGAAGAGGCTTAAGGAAGGATTCCACATCTGATTTCACTTGAGAATCTCAGGATTGAGCAGAAAGTCATAGATACTTACAGTCAGAATCCCATAGTCATCATAATACGGCTGCACAATGTCCTTTGTGATGATTATCTTTCTGAAAGAATCATCTATCTTCCTGAAAGGCCTTATTTCCTGAGCACGCTTTGTCTCATCAGGCAAAGAATATGCAGATTGAATGTAATATCTAGAAGAACCAAGATTGCAGACAAAATCAACTTCAAGCTGTTTTCGCCTTACATTACCATTCTGTTCTCGCTCAGCAATCTGTACCACACCGACATCAACACTATAGCCACGCATACAGAGTTCGTTGAAAATCACGTTCTCCATAGAATGAGTCTCTTCCAGCTGTCTGAAATTGATTCTTGCATTACGTAAGCCAAGATCTGAGAAGTAATATTTCTTTGGAGTATCGATATATGCTTTTCCCCGTATGTCGTATCTCTGGGCTGTCTCAATAAGAAACGAGTCTTCAAAATAATCCAGATATTTCTTTATGGTCGCAGAAGTAATTCTGGATTTCTTCACACTTCTGAAAGTATTCTTAAGTTTTTCCGGATTGATCAAGGAACCAATAGAAGAGGAAAGGATATTCAAGAGATCCTCAAGTTCTCCGATGTTTTTCACCTTGTTACGCCTAGTAATATCCTTAATGTAAATCTCCTTGAACAGGTTCTGTAATGCAGCTGCTTTTTCCTCTCGTCCCTCTCGTAGAACAACCATCGGAATCCCGCCGTAGAGCATATACTCTGACAGTCCTATATATCTGTCTCCGTTGTAAACTGTCATGAACTCTGCAAAACTCAGAGGATACATATGAACTTCGTCACCACGGCCTGCAAACTCTGTTGCAATGTCCTTCGAAAGCAATCTTGCATTGCTTCCAGACACATATACATCCATATTGGTTTTACGCAGATATCCATTCAGGACTGTTTCGAAGCAATCCAGCATCTGTATTTCATCCAAGAGCAGATAATACATTCTGTCATCCATAATTCTGGAACGAATATAAGCCATGAACTTTTCAGGATTGACTCCGCGTTTTTCCTTTTCAATCTGAACAAGATTTTCACCAATCAGATGAAGATCATCTCCAGAGTCGAATGCAAAACGTATGATATGCTCATCATCTACTCCGCTCTCAAGCAGATAATTATAAAAAAGATTATTCAGCAAGTATGATTTTCCACACCTCCGGATTCCTGTAACAATCTTGATCAATCCATTATGCTTTCTCTTAATCAGCTTATTAAGATAGAAATCTCTGCGAATCTCCATTTAAACTCCTTGTGAAAGATTTTTACAAAAAGTTGCATTTTTCTATTATATGATGTCTGAAAAAACTCATTGGAACAACAAAAATTTTAAATATGCAGAAGATTCTTGTGCTTTGTTGCATTTTTCTATTATACGTTAAGATGCACAATCAAGATCTAAAGCCAATGGCTGCTTTCAGGAATATTCTCTTTGATATAGATATCCACAGGAGCAGAGAGATTGATATCTGCAGTCTGCGAGGAGATGGCAAAGTGATTGTACATGGCTATTATGGCATCATGGCCCTGGGCTCTGGGCCGCTGGCCTATTATGGCAAAGATATCACCCCTGATAAGATGTTCCCTATTGGCATCGGAGAGATCAAAACCGATTATCCTTGCTCTTTTCAGAAGGGATTCTTCCAGCAGATCACATACAACAGAGGCCTGATCATTGACAGCAAAGAGCCCGAAGGGAAACTCGTCATCGCTGATTGATTCTCTTATTTTCTGCCTGATTTCCTCAGGCCCGTCCGCATATAGATTGATAATATTCACATCTGGCCGGAAGCCTCTGAATGCTTCAGCAAAAGCTGAAGCTCTCATCTCTCCATTGAATGCACCTTCATCGCTCTGAAATGTGATTATGCTTTTCACTTCAGGAAATGCAAGAGACATCAGACGTGCAGCTGTCTGACCAGCAGCTACCGGATCCTGAGCGAAATCCCATAAAGGATTCAGATCAGGAAGAGATGAGTCTATAAAAGCATAAGGAACATCTGGATACATCAGGGCTGCCTGCCGCATCTCGCCGGCAGCAATGGGGGCGACAACCCAGGCATCTACAGGGGATGAGAAGAGTGCTGAAACAGCTTCTGTGAAACTGCCTTCTTTATGCCTATCAAAGAAGAAGTAAGCGACATCAGCCTCCATCGAGGCTATCTCATTCCTAGCATCTTCGATGCCATCTGTTATCTGGGCCCAGTATCCATATTCTGTTGCCGTATCAGGAATGACTACGCCGAAGCGGAATCGCTGGCCACGCTGCAGACGACGGGCAAGCTGATTCGGGACATAACCATTTTCCCGAGCTATCTGCATGACACGTTCAATATTCTCCCTCGACACACGCCCCCTGTTATGGAGTACCCTGTCAACAGTACCGAGAGAGACACCGGCAAGTTCTGCTATCTCCTTGAGAGTTATCATTTACTTTGACCGTAATAGGCGTTCTTTCCATGTTTGCGGAAGTAATGCTTATCCATCAGATATCCAGGAGCTGGAGCCACATCCGGATTAACAAGCCTTGTAAGCAGGGCCATCTTCGCGCACTCTTCCATTACAACAGCATTGTGCACTGCCTCATGAGCATCTTTTCCCCAGGCAAAAGGCCCATGATTGCGGCATAGGACTCCAGGAACAGCCATCGGATCCTTACCGCTGAAAGCTTCTTCTATCACGACGCCGGTATTGCGTTCATATTCACCATTCACCTCTTCTTCAGTGAGAGTGCGTGCACATGGAATCGCACCATAGAAATAGTCAGCATGTGTCGTTCCATAGCACGGAATGGGGAGCCCCGACTGAGCCCAGGATGTTGCCCAGGTTGAATGGGTATGGACAATACCTTTCATCTGCGGGAACTTCGAATAAAGATAGACATGAGTCGGAGTATCACTGGAAGGACGGAGCTTGCCTTCAACAACCTTGCCATCAAGATCCACAACAACCATGTCATCAGCTTTCATATCACAGTAATCGACTCCGCTTGGCTTGATGACAACAAGCCCGGAATCCTGATCGTACGCGCTGACATTTCCCCATGTGAATACAACAAGACCATATTCCGGAAGCAGAAGATTAGCTTCCAGCACCTCTTTCTTCAAACTCTCCAGCATCAGAAAACCTCCACAGCTTTTCGCTCGACTTCAAGACCTTTCTTATATCTCTCAAGATATCTTTCGTATCCTTCTGCATCAGCCTTTTCCGGCTCTTCAGTCTCCATCCGGGCATCTGCGAAGACTGAAGAAAGATAATCTGAAAGAGATAATGACGAGCCAATATATCCAGCAAGAAGCGCAGCACCCCATGCTCCGCCTTCTCCAGCTGTAGCCATAACAGCGGACTTCACTCCTGTGACAGAGGAAAGGATCTTCAATCCTGCATCGCTTGTCTTGAAGAATCCTCCGTGTCCTATCAGAAGCTCTGCCTTGACACCTTCCTTCTCAGAAAGGATATCGAGACCGATGCGCATCGACGAGAGAGAGGAATAGAGAAGCGAACGCATGAAATCAGCTACACACAATGGCTTCTCGCTGTCTCTCATCACCATAGGAACACCCTTCTCCAGACCAACAATATGCTCACCGGAAATGAAATTGTAGCTGGTCACTCCACCTGCATCTTTTTCTGCTGAAAAGACAGAGCGCAGGAGCGTGTCATAGAGCTTTCCTTTGCTGACCTCCGTCCCCATCATCTTAAGAACTTCAGCAAAAAGACCGATCCAGGCATCATAGTCACCTGTACAGTTATTGCTATGAGCCATAGCTCCGGGGTAGCCATCCGGGGTTGAGACTATATCGATGGCACTGTATGCCTTCGAGAGAGGCTTCTCAAGAATGATGGTCGCAAACGCGCTTGTACCTGCAGAAACATTACCAGTAAGAGGCTTAACGGTATTTGTTGCTGCCATACCAGTTTCTGCGTCTCCTTCAGGAGCACAGAAAGGAACACCTGCTTCAAGCTCTCCGCTCTCATCAAGAAGCTTTACACCATCAGCTGTCAGATGACCGCAGACTTCGCCTGCAACATGGACAGCTGGAAAGAGCGGAAGCACATCCATTCCATACTTTCCTTCAAAGAGAGAAGCTGCTTTCTTCGAAAAATCCTTTGCAGCGAAATCAATGGGGAACATACCGGATGCATCGCCAATACCGACTGTCTTCTCTCCTGTCAGAAGGAAATGAACATAAGAGGCAAGCGTAAAGATATGCCGGACATCTTTCAGATAATCCTTCCCTTCTTTGATATCCTTAAGCACATGGCTTATCGTCCAGCGCTGAGGAATAGGATAATCAAAAAGCGCGGTGAGCTCCTCAGACTCAGATGCAGTGATGGTATTACGCCAGGTTCTGAACGGAGAGAGGAAAGCATAATTTTCATCACATTCGATGCATCCATGCATCATGGCTGAGATTCCAGCCGCTCTGAGGTGTTTGATCCCGCAGCCATACTTCTTCTGGACATCTTTCCTCAAATCACTGTAGACAGCTTTAAGACCTGTGAGGATATCCTCCTGACGATATGTCCAGACACCGCTTTCAAACCTGTTCTCCCAGTCATATGCACCGGAAGCGATAGGCTTTGCATTCTCATCGATAAGGACTGCTTTTATTCTTGTCGACCCGAACTCGATGCCAAGAACGGCATTGCCATTTCTGATGCAATCGGTTTCTTTCAATTTGTTTTCCTCCTCAGAACGGGCATTCATCGCTATACAGCATGGTCTTCGGCTGATTGAAAGAGATATCTTTCACACCAAGGTATGACAGAACTGCCCAGAGTGTCCTGCCGACATGGCCGAAAGCAACAGCACCATGATGCGGATAATGCTTCTGAATCAATACATGGCGGTAGAATCTTCCCATCTCATGGATAGCGAAGATGCCGATTCCTCCGAATGACCTGGTAGCCACAGGAAGAATCTCTCCTTCAGCAACATAAGCCTGAAGCGATGTATCTGCGTTGCTCTGGAGGCGGAAGAATGTGATTTCGCCCGGAGCTATATCACCTTCAAGCGTGCCTCTGGTGAAATCAGGGGTTCCTCCATTTTCAAGTGTTCTGTTCTGTATCAGCTGATACTTTATACCGCCAGCGGAAAGCCTGCAGAATGGAGTATTGCCGCAATGGAAGCCCATGAATGTATCTGAAAGCTTGTAATCATATTTACCCTTGATCTCGTTTTCGTACATATCCTTCGGAACAGTATTGTTGATATCCAGAAGCGTTACAGGAGCCCCGGTAATACATGTGCCGATGTATTCGGAAAGAGCACCGTAAATATCAACCTCGCATGCGACTGGAATACCACGGGATGCAAGACGGCTGTTCACATAGCAAGGCTCGAAACCGAACTCCTTCGGGAAGGCAGGCCAGCACTTATCTGCAAAGACAACATACTTTCTAGCGCCCCTGTGCTCCTCAGCCCAATCGAGAAGCGTAAGCTCGAACTGTGCCATACGAGGAAGAAGATCTGGATATGCATTCCCTTCCCCCAGTTCAGCAGTCATATCCTTAACGACATCTGAAATCCTAGGATCATCCTTATGTGCTCTGTATGCTACAAGAAGATCGAGTTCGCTATTTTCCTCAATCTCCACTCCGATATCATAAAGACCTTTGATCGGAGCATTGCAGGCAAAGAAATCCTGCGGGCGCGGCCCGAATGTGATGAGTTTGAGATTCCTTAAACCGATGATAGTCCTTGCGACAGGCACGAACTCGGCAATCATCCTTGCCACATCCTCTGCATCCCCAACAGGATACTCAGGGATGTAAGCTGCAATCTTTCTCAGTCCAAGGTTATATGAGCAGTTGAGCATGCCGCAGTATGCATCTCCCCTGCCATTGATAAGATTATCCCCAGTCTCTTCTGCTGCTGCGACATACATCACAGGGCCATCAAAAGCCTTTGCCATGATAGTCTCAGGTGTCTCAGGTCCGAAGTTCCCCAGGAAAACAACAAGTGCATTGCATCTCGCTTCTTTGACTTCCTCTACAGCCTTGACTGCATCTCTTTCATTCTCAGCAATGGTCGGAGACGGAAAGATCTCAAGTCCTGCTTTTCTGCACGCCTCAACAACACTCTTGCATCTGCCCTGAGAGACAGAGAGCGGAAAGCAGTCTCTGCTGACTGCAATTATTCCCAGTTTAACTTCCGGTATATTCGACATCATGGAACAAAGCCTCCTGCGTGTACGTACACACACTTCAGTATGAATCAGAATTCTTACAAGTCAAGAAAAATGTAAGCGTCAGTGATATTGTGTTTACTTTTCTGGGGATATTTCTTCTCAACAAAATGAATTGATGATTGACAAATCAATACCCGGGGGGGGTAGCATAAAACAACGAGGTTATTATGCATAAATTCAAATTCTTCTCTATCTTGCTTCTTGCTGTGTTCCTTATGGTTTCATGCCAGCCCAGGACGATGTTCATTCCCGTGCCAGATTCTGATAAAACACCGGAGAGAATAAGCTCTGAGGAAGTCCTTGATAATATCTCTCTGGAGGCATTGATACTTTCTGCTGCACGGAACGGCGTCCTTGTAGGTGCTGATGTAAATATATCTAATGATGAGACAAGGATATCGACAAGAGCTATCGCAACCGAGTATTCCTATATGACAATAGACTTTATCGATTATCCTATGGGAGCTTTGAAGGCTATAGATGGCTCTGTTCTCGTGACTTTCGGAATAAGCAACAGCACAACAACAGGGAACAGATTTGTTAAAAGTGCCACGGTTGAAGTCACAGAACCTATTATTCTTTATGATAGCAATGGTTATCAGTATAAAGCTGAAATCCCGACTCCGGTTGAATGCGTGGTTGTTGCTACTGAAGCTAAGAATATCACATTCAACGAAGCAGTTGCCAATATTGTCGGAATTGTCATTCCTGAAGGAACTGAGATATCAATCGATGGGACTGCATACGATTTCTCATCAGTGGGAAAACTCAGCAACGGAGAGTCTGGAGACCTGCTGATCTCGGATGCTGATGATCTGTTCATATTCGCCTCATTAGTGAATAGCGGAACATTGGAAACATCAGGCATATATGTTAAGCTCGGTTCAGATATCGATCTGTCTGATTATGATTGGATTCCTATAGGAAGGGATTCAGCTCAGAAGAATCTACCGAAAGATACGCAGTTCCAAGGCTGTTTCGATGGTGATGGACATACTATTTCAGGACTTAAGTCCTCTGGTTTCAATCGTGTAGGATTATTCGGGGACCTTCTGAATGCAAGTGTCAGCAATCTCATACTCTCAGGAAATCTGAGCGATGGACAGTTTGTCGGTCTTGTTGCAGCAACTGCTACCTATGATACTGTTGGTGAATATTCCTTCGAATCGCTGAAACTCAATGCGACAGTGAACGATGCTGAGTATGCTGGAATAGCCATCGGAGAGCTGGATATTTACGACGAGAATGTCTCTCTTTCAATCGAGGGCTTTGAGTCTGAGGGACAGATCAGTTCAGCCTCAATAGGCCGGGGGTTCGGCGGATTCGCTGGTTATGTCAGTAACAGCGGGACAATCACAGTGCTCGGTGGATATAACAGCGCGGACATCTCTGTCTCAGAAACCGCTGGCGGATTGTTCGGAAGAATCCAGAATAATGATAAGTCAATCACGATAGGGAAATTCACGAATAATGGAAATATCAATACTGATAGAGAAGAATATGCAGATGAGATGCCTGCTACTGCTGGTGGTATAGTCGGAAGTGCCAGGAATTTCGGGACTCTTTCATTTGAAGGATGCATAAACAACGGTATCCTCTCCTCCGAGATTGGCCATTCCGGAGGAATGATCGGGTATGCTCAGACCGGCAATGCCTTATCTATCAGCTATTCAGAAAACAACAATGCTGTTTCTAGCCAGCATTATGCAGGCGGATTTGTCGGGCTAGGTGTACAGATCAATACATTCAATTCAGTGGGCAATGCAAATACTGGATCTGTATCAGCTTCTCATGCCGGTGGTTTTACAGGATATATAACGGAGGACCAGAGAGGTCAGAACATACCTCTTGATCTCGATATTACAGGCTTTACAACAGGTAACACTATTACAGGAACGCTTTCTGCTGGAGGTGTGATAGGCTGTTGCTCGCTTGAGAATCCTGCATCGGATGTTTTTATTTCTGATGTGGATATCAATAGCTCGATTGCACCATCCGGTGTTTCTGGAGCCGTAATCGGTCTGGCAGAAAATGAGAATGGCGCATCTGTTGAGATTGATGGCTGGACTTGTTCTAACGATAGGCTGAATGCATATGGCACGGATTCCAAAGGTACAATTACTGTATCAAATCCAGAAATGTAGTGTTGCTTACTGACGGAATCTATAGGAGCTGTTAAGAAAGTCCAAACTTTCAAGACAGCTTCTTTATTCTTTCAGTTATTCTAGTCTGATTCCATGTATAATCCATAAAGACGGCTGAGATAAAACCTCCGATTGGACAGACAGATTTCAAGGCTATACGGGAACGTGGTAGCTATTACATCGACAAAACAAAAAAGAATGAAGAGCAGCTATTATTGATCAAAAGGAAATCCGCAGAGACCACGCTTAAAGATTCAGCTGAAAAGCAGAAAGTAAATAATCAGGAGAATCGATCAGTTTCTATGCTATTCTGAAATCATGAAGAAACTCATCACACTCATTACAATGTTTCTGCTGGTCTTCTCGCTCAGTGCAGCAGATCCAGCAGTGCTCTTTGGCCTTATGTCTCCTATTTCATCCATCTCCGGAGAAACACTTGAAAGCGAAACAACGCTTATGCCTTATGACCTCACTTATGAATCTGTTTCCGGACTTATGGCCATTGCAGAACTGAACAGAATAGGAACTGGCCTGACAACGCTGCTTTCCGGCAATTTGCTGGAAAAAGCAGAAGCCCTAGCTGAAACAGGACTGATGGCCATATCACTGGAAGATGCAGACATACAGACCATCCGGGGTAATATCACAATCACACCAGATAGCTCTGCAATCACAGATTTAGAAGCCTCTCTGATTATCGAGTACCATGATTTCTCAATGCTTTACTACATCGGTTCGCGTACGGAAATCCTTGAGCTGGATGGAAAGGCAAAACTTACTCTCAGTCTTTCCGATGAGTCTCTCGCCTACCTCTCCATCTCCACAGAAAACTTCACGATGAATGGAGATACATCTCTCAGCAACTCCAGTACAGGTATCAGAATCTTCTTTGACTATGACAGAGTCAGCAAGTGGATGAACTTCATTAGCTACAATCCCAATGAACTGAGAATAATGGAGGTCAGCAGTTGGAGAAACTACGCTGGTTACGATTTCGATGAACTGAGAACAATGGTGGCATCAATGCTCGTTGGAATTGATGAACTTGCAATGCTTGGCATTGATACATCATCAGAAGCTTCAATCATATCATCCCTTGAAGAGAAGGGCGTGATAGACATACTCGATGCCGCAGCATTCCTCTTCATAGCAGACTCTGAGTATTACATGGATGAGCTGAGAATGTTCTCATTAGGCTTTATCCCAGTGCTTTATATCAATGATGAAGAAATCAATCTGAAACCATTGATGGATAATATCCTGGACATCATATACATAGCAGATTCTCTTTGGTAACAACTTGGAAAAGCAAGCATGGGCCTCCACACAGAAAGGAGGTCCAATCTGCCACTTCAGAAGACGAGACAAAAGAAAGACATTTCAGAATTGATGGGCAGAGACTTCTTCATTGATCCAAGGTGCCATCTTGCAGGTGTCCTTTTCTATGTACATGACAAATATCATGCAGTCCGTGCAACATGTTAATACGTTGTATTCATTGGATAAAAACACAGCAAAGCCGTTTCTAAAACCTGTAGCTTCAGTTATACTTTTTCCTCGAGGGAAAAGGACAAATAAATGAGAAAGACTAAGATTATCTGCACACTTGGACCGGCTGTCGATTCAGAGGAGATGATAAAAGCCCTGATTGAAAACGGCATGGATGCAGCCAGACTGAACTTTTCGCATGGCACTCATGATGAACACAGAGTGAGAATCGAAAGAATAAGACAGGTCGCAGCTAGTATGGGAGCTAACATACCTCTCATACTTGATACAAAAGGCCCCGAAATCAGAACAAGGGAATTCAAGGATGGTTCTGTAATCCTGAAGGAAGGAAGTTCCTTCACTCTCTATGCCTCAAAGGATCATGAGGGAGATGAGAACGGTGTATCAATCACCTATCCGTACCTTGCGGAGGAAGTAGAGAAAGGAACATCGATTCTCATCGATGACGGATTGTGTTCTCTTACTGTAACAAGCATTAATGGCCCCGATGTTGTCTGCCGTGTGAATAACACTTCAAAGGTATCAAATCATAAGTCAATCAATATCCCAGGAGTTGATATCGACCAGCCATTCATCTCCGAAACTGACAGAGCGGATATCCTTTTCGGCATCGAGATGGATGTTGATTATATCTCCGCCTCTTTTGTACGCACAGCAGATGACGTGAAGAAGATGAGAAAGCTTCTTAACGTAAATGGCGGAGAGAAAATCAAGATTATTGCGAAAATCGAATGCAGAAGCGGTATTGATAACCTCGACGAAATCATAAAGGTCGCCGATGGTATCATGGTTGCCCGTGGTGACATGGGTGTGGAAATCCCATTCAAAGAACTTCCTGTCATCCAGAAGATGATGATCAAGAAATGCTGCAAAGCTGGCAAGATTGTTGTCACAGCAACACAGATGCTGGAATCAATGACAGAGCATTCACGTCCGACGAGAGCTGAAGTCTCAGATGTCGCAAACGCTATTTTCGATGGCACTACATGCACAATGCTCAGCGGAGAGACAGCAGCTGGCAAGTATCCGATTGAAGCAGTGAAGACCATGTCCGACATTGCTGAATACACAGAGAACCAGATCGACTACAGAAGCCGCTACTTCGCCAATCAGGCAAATGGCGCTTCTCTCGATATCCCCGGAACAATCTCCACTGCGGCTGTCGAAGCATCCTTCTCTCTCGGAGCAAAGGCAATCATCTGCATGACAGCGACAGGAAGAACAGGATGGCTCACATCATCATGCCGTCCGGAGTGTCCGATCATCGTCTGTGTCACAGATGAGAAAGCTGCAAGACAGTTAAGGCTTGCTTATGGCGTGAAGCCGCTTCTCGCCCCATTTACCGATGATGTGGTGAAGATGCGTGAGCAGTCTATTGCCCTTGCACGTTCTTCGAAGGAAGTGAAAGAAGATGATCTTGTCGTAATTATCTCAGGCTCTATTCCAGGCTTCAGCTATGCTGATTCCATGCAGATCTCAAGAATCTGAGAAAAAGCCACAAACGAAGAGGAAAATGCCCTTTCTGAGAATGCTCAGGAAGGGTATTCTTTTATAAAAAAGGATAACTATGAAAACTTACGACATACCAACATTCCCGGGCAACGGAATCATCTACACAGGTGATTATTACCTCGACATACCTTACCAGAAATACATCTACGAAGAAGAAATACCATCAGGCCCTGTCTTTGATATCCGCTCCTATGGAGCAACAGCAGAAGCTGGGGTACTCTCAACAGAAGCCATACAGAAAGCTCTCGATGAAGCTGCCGGCAAACACGGCGTTGTCCTTGTTGCCGGAGGAGCATATACCACAGGAACAATCTCCATCCATTCCGACACTACCCTATTCATTGCTTCTGACTCATCGCTGAACGCTTCCAGAAATCTGGACAATTTCGACGATGCTTTCGTCAAGGCTGTGAATGCGGAGAATGTCACCATCTGCGGAGGCGGAAGAATCAATGGAAACGGGGAGTATTTCGTATATCTTCCAAAGGAAAGACCCTTGCTGAAACCAATGGGATATACAAAGCTTCCACCTGTTCTCAAAGATCCGCTTGGACGGCCTGAAGACACATGCCGCTTCGCATACCGCGCAAGAATCAGATACGCAGAGGATAAATGGGAGGAAGGAAAGGAGAACATCAAGAGACCGATGTACACTCTCTGGATCCGCGGCTGCAAGAATGTGGACCTGCACAATATAATCATCCGTGATTCGCTCGACTGGAGCCTTTCAATCGATATGTCTGAGCACGTATCAGTTGAAAGCCTCATAATCGACAACAACCGCCATGTGGCAAACACAGACGGTATCGATATCATGTCGTCAAGTTACGTCAATGTGCGTCACGTCTTTGTAAGCACTGCAGATGATGGCCTTTGCGTCAAAGCCCCAATGCTTCAGGGCCATGACAGCATCAATGTCGCTGACAGCGAGATGAAGATGGGACCATGCCATGATATCACAATCGAGGATGCCACTGTCATCTCTGTCATGAATGCTTTCAAGATCGGTACAGAGACTTATTTCCCTATCAGGAATGTAAAATGCTCAGACTGCGTTTTCATGCTTCCTGATATCTTCCCTGGCGGTGTATCCGGCATCTCCATTGAATCAGCAGATGGTTCAGATATTGAAAACATTGAACTGAAGAATATTACAATGAAGAACATCGCGGTTCCTGTCTTTATCTCTCTCTGCCGCCGCAATAAATTCGGTTATCTCTCAGAAGAGGACAGAAAGGCAAAAGAGAAAGGCGGATCAGTTGACAGCATCACAATTGAGAATGTCAAAGCAGAAGGAATGGAATCCACATGCATCATCACAGGATTCAAGGATGATGAAGGCTACATAGGACGTGTGAGGAACATCACCATCAGAAATATGGAAGCAGAATATCTCGACAACGAAGAGAGACTTGAAATTCTTCCGGAAATCAGGGAGAACGTCAAAGACTACCCTGAGAGCAATGCTCTTGGTGATATGCCTTCATATGGCTTCTATATCAGGCACGCGGAGAATGTAAAGCTGGAGAACGTGAGAATCACACCCCGCTCTTCCAATACACGCCCTGAGATAATCACAGAGGATGTAATCAAGTAGTATTTCACGATAGTCCATCCTGCAGACCTCCACTGAAGGACATCATCCGGGTGGAGGTTTATCTTTTCAGCAGAACAGATGATAGAAATGCAACTCTTGGAAAAGCCCAAAGAAAATAAATGTTCCGAAGATGATTGCAAGAAATACAAGAAAAAGAATCACTGAATTGATGACTATGCCAACGACATTCAGAACCCACGCAGCATCACTTCCTTCAGCAGATTTTCTTCCGGCTTTTCTCAGTCCTATGATTCCCAGGATCAAGCCGGCAATCTGACAGATAAAAATGAAAACAACAGAAAGGATTCCAAGTACTAAAGCCGCATCGCTTTTTCTTCTATCCTGAGGAATGAAATCAGCATCCATACCTGTATCATAGCACACATTCACCTACGATTGTGCTATGCTGAAGCAGGAGGTATATCCGTGAGGAAAATATTAACTGTTTTAGTACTTCTTCTTGCTGTCGCATCTGGCCTTTACGCAGCTGTGACAGGGTCAGGCAAAAATGCCTATGAGTTCGGAAGAGCTGCCATTCTGATGATGGCTTACAATGATGAACACACAACCTACAACAGAACATTCTATGGGAATGTCGAGAACACAGAAATCGGTGGCACTGATGAGCTTCTGGAGTATATCGGCTATCTCAAGCCAGAGTGGGAAGTACCGCTCTATGAGAGCTATTTCGAGACATTGGAGAAAAATGGCATCGATACAGCTGTTCTGAAAAGGGAATCATCACCATCAAGAGTCTCTTCAGGCGGAGATTTTGAGTTCGCACAGCTTGACCGCGATACAATCATGTGGTTCAACTGCAGAGCAGAGAATTACAGTATCACATACAAGGAGAAAGGAGAGCTCTTCGATTATTCTCTTGATGGCGAACTCTATTTCTTCTTCTATCTTCTCGGAGATGAATATTCGGTCATTGAAATCAGAAGCAACGACCTGACAATAAACGGAGAGGATTTCGATGATACAGAACTGATTGTCAAAACAAATCTTGAGACTGCCGAATTCCAGCTTACATACAATGGCAAGAAGCTCTCAGGGGATGACCTTTCAGCATTCACTCCTATCGTAATGGCTGGAGATTCATTGCTCAGATAAGCGGGAATCGATCCGGCAATAAAAAGAATACCTGCAGGGGTTTTACTTCCTTGCAGGTATTTTCTCAATCAAGATACTGCGTTCTATCAATCACAGCTGTATAGTGAATGAATTCCTTACCGCTTATGAAAAGTGTCCTGTCATTGCTGTCGAAGCAGATTCGCATTGCTTTTACCCGTTTGATGAAATCTTCAAAGCTTTCTTCGCTCTTCTTTCCAGCAAACACAGCAACTGCAGAATCACGATTGTAAATCCTCAGCTCGGAATTACGTATCACATCGTCGTATCTGACTTTCTTTCCGCTTGTCCAGATTGCAAGATAGCCATTCCGTTCCGAAAGGAAAATCCAGTTCTCCTCCTCCCTCGACTTCTCGAACCGGAAGAACGGAACATAGAGATGAATGAATCCTACAGGATGGCTTTCCGGTATTGAATAGACTGCGGCAAGCATTCCCTTCTCCGCCCTGATGGCTGGCATAATGCCATTGCCATTCCAGTAGCCAGGTCTGAGTTCTGCATCTTCGGAGGTGGTACCTGGATGATTTGCAAAGACAACAGCTTCTCCGGAGAGTGCCGCTTCCCACATATGCTGCTGATAGCCAAACACTCCAGGCTGGAAGCATGATGTACCATGGAAACACTCATTGAGTGATTTCACAAAGTGATTATCCTCTGCATCCTTTGTATCGTCAAAGAATGTGTTCGGCCATCTTATGAAACCATTATCTGTTCTTGGAGAATGGACCGATGTCAGAAGATAACTGTCATTCTTCTCCACATGCACCATAGCATTTCCCGAAGGATAATCGGTGAGAATATCATCGGTCATACGCCTCTCCAGATCCTCAGGGAAATGATAGCGGCTGGTTGCAAGATAGCTGATCCAGCTCTCCCCATAGGAGTAATATGCATCCTGAGAGGCAGCATTCAGAACAGATGCAATAGCCTCCCTGAACGGATATATCACACCGCGGTAGACTCTTCCCATAGGAGCAATCAGTGAACCGCAGAATGTGCTGTCTGAAAGCATATGCATGATCGTATCCAGGGCTTTCCAGGCTTTGCGTGAGATTTCAGATGAAAGATAGTCGACACAATTGAGAAGGACAGCAAAAGTAACAGTCATATATGTGGAACTGAGAAACTCCTCAAATCCATGCTCAAGAACGTCATCAAGCCACTCGGAAACTCTCCTCTCTCCATAGGCATGCAGCTCTCTTCCTGTCATCTCCGCCCTTGGGAAATACTCATCCGGATACATTGCTCCGATATCAGCAGCGCTGTACCAGAAGATGAGAGAATGGTTTTCCGACCAGAAGCACATACCGTCTGTGCCTTTCATTGTCATCCAGTATCTGAAATCGAGAAGAGCATCCTTGGTTTCTTCTCTCAATTCATCAGGAATCCCATACTCATGGATATAACGGGAAAGACCGCAGATCAGGAAATCCGAACAGTCTCCACGTTCTTTTATCAGATTGATATCATTTCTCAGGAGCTCTGTATCATCCTCTCTCTCAATACCAAGCTTCTTTCTTGCCAGAAGCGAGAAGATGGCATAGCCACGTGAGCCTCTGTCCAGAAGGGAAACATCGGCAATGCGTACAAGTATATCGCGAAGATGTTCATCCCATGACGTCCTTCTCGGCAGCAGGAATTCCGGCTTGATTCTCTCCGGGAATTCAAATCTTCTCGACATACCACATGGAAGAACGACAGAACATCCTTCTGCTTCAGGAATGACAGCCCCGTTCTTCCCTGTTATATCCACGCCTTTTTTATCAGCATTGAGTTTCTTTATGTAATCTGGAGTTTCAATATGGGAGACACAGCGTGCACCTTCTGGCGCAGGAGAAGGAAAGCTGAGAGAACCTTCACCTATCGCAATCCCATCCAGAAAGAGAGAGGCTGCCGTGTACTCGCTATCGTTTACGGGAAATGCTGTTCTGATATGTTCCCTTCCATCGAGTATCTGGAAAGCAATCATATTCTTCGTATCCCTTACCCCGAGATTGTCTGAGAGAAAGAGAACGTCATTCTCACCTTTTCTGAGCGAAAGAGTAAATCTCACGCTCTCAATCGGCTTGTAGACAGGAACTGGAATCTCAGCAACCAGTTTTCCATCCAGATAAACTCCCGTAGACATATAAGTCCATAGGACCGCGGTTACATCGATATCCTCATCTGCAACAAGCTTAGTCGCTGTAAGCATTGTTATACGCTTGAGCGTATGATAGAAATCGGAACGATCAAGGAATATCGATCCATGCTGATACCATGGGTTCCAGAATGAATCAAAGAGAGGCTTTTCTATAGTCTCCTTTTTCTTTTCCGAGACTTCCTTTCTCAGTTTTGCTTCAAGTCTGAGCTGATTTCTGTCAGACGTCGAGGAACTGAAATCTTCAGTGACGATTGATGAGAGATAGCTTGTGACAAACCCGTCACGATCGAGAGAGCGCATAATACCTCGCTAATTAAAAAGAATAAGGGGGCCGGAGCCCCCATGGCTTTCTCTTCCGATCAGCCCTTTACAGCACCTGCTGTAGAACCGCTCATGAAGTTCTTGTTGAAGATGATGTAGATGATAAGCATCGGGACAACTGCAATAGATGCACCTGCGAACATGACGTTCCAGGCAGCGGCTCCGCCACCTGTGGCCTTGAGCATGTTAACACCTACTGTAAGAGGTCTGAGGTTATCTCTAGACATCGTGAAGACAAGAGGCATGATGTATTCGTTCCATCCCTGACGGAAGGAAAGAAGTGCAATCGTACCCATAACAGGCTTGAGAACCGGGAGAATGATCTTTATGAATGTCTGGAAGAATGTGCATCCATCGATCTTTGCAGCTTCATCGAGCTCTCTCGGAACAGAGTCTACAAATCCTCTGGAGAGGAAGATGTATGTAGCCTGTCCGGTTCCTACTGAGATGAGGATGATAGGCAGAAGATTGTTCGTCAGATGCACAGCTGTTGCCAGCTCGAAAAGAGGTCTGATGGAAACAGAACCGACATTGATGAACATGAATGCAATGAAGATACCGTAAATCAGATTCTTTCCAGGGAAATGGCTTCTTGAGAAGACATATCCAGCCATTGTCGAAATAAAGAGCGAAATGAGCATAACGCCTACAGAGATGAGGACGCTGTTCATCGTATAATTTGCGAACTTTGCACCGGTCCATGCCTGGACATAGTTCTCAAAATGCCACTCCGAAGGGAAGATATTAGATCCACCGACCAGAAGTTCAACATTGCTCTTGAAAGAACCGAGGACAATGTAGACAACAGGGAAGACTGTCACTATTGCCAGGAAAGCCATCAGAATCCAGATGATAGTCATCACGACTTTCTGCTTTCCGGACATTACTGCTCTAGATTTTTCCATACAGCCCTCCTCACATCACTTCGTCAAGCTTACGGGCAATACGCTGGTAAGCAATCGTAACAGCACCGACAATGATAGCTGCGACAACAGACAGCAGAGCACCGTAACCGATCTGAGGCTGTGTCATGTTCGTCAGTCCGGAACCGAAAATGAGGTTGTAGATATAGAGGAACATAACCATCGATCTGTTTCCAGGACCACCCTGTGTGAGAACCATGATTGCCTCATAATCCTTGAATGCACCTGTGATAGCAAGCATCAGGACAACCTTGAGAATCGGGCTGAGCATTGGCAGTGTTATCTTGAAGAATGTCTGTATACCATTCGCACCATCGATCTTTGCCGCTTCATAGACATCTTCGGAGATGACATTCATACCTGTAATGAAGTAAAGCATGTAGTTTCCGAAACCACCCCATACAGCAAGAATGGTGACAGCGCTCATTACGTGCTCTGTACTCGTAAGCCATTGGATAGGAGCATCTATGAAACCCATACCCATCAGCATACCGTTGAGAATACCATTCTGAGTTGCGAAGATGAATGTGAAGATCATACCCGAGATAGAAGAGCTTATGACAGTTGGCATGAAGTACACTGCACGGAAAACAGAAGTTCCACGGATCTTCTGATTGAGAAGAACCGCACATACAAGTGCAAGCGGAATGATAAATACAAGCTTGTAGAGAGCATACTCAAATGTATGTCCTACACTGGTCCAGAACGTCGTATCAGAGAGCATTCTGGTGAAATTTCTCGTACCGGTGAATGTAGCATTGAATCCGTTATAGTCATAGCAGACATAGCGGAACATCCACAAGAATGGATAAATGGAGCAGATCAAAAGAAGGATAACAACAGGAGAGAGCATGATGATGGCGGCTCTCCTATCTCTCTTGTCTTCCTTCTTTATCTGTCTCGCAAGACCTTTATTTTTCATCTATCCTCCTTCTTACAGGGAAAGATGGGGAGCCAAAGCGGCTCCCCTAGAAGCAATCCGAAAGGACTACTCTGTCAGATACTCAGGGGTTCCCTGATCCGGATGCAGCGGGTCGTAATCTTTGATTACAAGACGTGTTGCGCTTCCTGCAGCAACGTCTGCATCAAGTGCTTCGTTATAACGTGTATTGAGATCCTCGATAGCTGTATCGATATCGACATAACCCATTACAGCATTCCAGAAGACTGTGCGGTAGTCATCGCCAGAAAGGTTGACTGCTGGCGGTTTCGGATAGACTGTTTCATATGGCTTGAGAGCGAAGTCTGCAAGACGGCCTGTCTTGGAAGAATCGATTACAGAAGCCATGTAATCTGTTGAAGGCAGGCAGTAGCCAGCTTCAAGATATCCCTTAAGGAAATCTTCTGACTGGAAGAACTCGATTACCTTCCAAGCTTCCTCAGGATGCTTTGTGGAAGAGATGATTCCCCATCCCTTTGAAGGTGTTGTCTCGAGAGCACCTACAACCTCACCTGTGAGTGTAGGAACTTCTGCGACGCCCCACTCAAAGCCCTGTACAGGAATCTGCTCTGTGAATACTGCAGCTTCCTGAGAAGCATTTGACCAGAGAGCGAACATGCCGACAGAGAAGAGAGCACGCATGTTATCAACACCCTGCTGATCTGGATATGCGATATTCTCTGTGAAGAATCTTCTTCCCTGCTCAAGAATTGGCTTGTAGCCTGAGAAATCGAAGCGACCATTCACATAATCATAGTAATAGATACCGCTCATCTCAGCAGACATCTCGAGAAGTCTTTCGAATGGGGAAGCGTTTGTGAATCCGATTCCGTAGAATCTGCTCTGTCCCTGTGCTGTGATATCCTTAGCCATGTCGATATAATCTTCAAGCTTTGAAGGAATCTCTGTATATCCGCACTGTGCGAGAAGGTCCTTGTTGTAAATTACACGGACACCGGATCTCATGCCTGTAGGAATCCAGTAGATATTTCCGTTCTTTGAGTTTGTTCCTTCATAAATCTGGTTATAAGGATCATTTACTTTCTGATACTCTTCAGAAGCTGCGATGAAATCATTGAGCGGCATAGCAATTCCTGTATCAGCGATCATGTTGATAGGAATCGAGTTGATACCTGCAACGTCTGGAGCTGTTCCACCGCTGTATGCCATCTGAAGCATATTGCGATAGTTATCAGAGATGATGGACAGATTGATCTGGATGTTGTCAGTATTTGTTGCATTATACTCAGCAACCTTCTGCTCAACGTATTCCATATCATGTCTGTCTTCAGTCCATGCCTCTATGACAATTTTCCCATCAGTGCTTTCCTTTTCGCCGGAACCACCAGCAAAAACCGTACCAAGGGAAAGAACCAGAATGAGTCCTGCAATGAGTATTGTCTTGACTGTATTTCTCATTTTTCCTCCTCCTTTCTTCGTGAACAAAACCGGCAGAATACCGGGTTGTACAATAATGCTAAAGACTGCATGCAGATACCGACAGGACAGATTCTTTTCTTTTCAGGACAGTTTTCAGCAAGTTTGAGAAAAACGCAGCAACAGATTATAATAGCGGTATGGACAAGCCTTATCTGACAGCAATTCTTGCCGATGACGAACCTGCTATCACAGAGGGGCTTTCTGCCATGAACATCTGGCAAGAACTGGGCATCACAGTAGTTGCAACAGCTTCAACCGGTCCGGAAGCATTGGAGAAAATACTTTCATTGAAACCGGACTTTGCCATCATGGACATCATGATGCCAGGCTTGACGGGGCTTGCTGTACTGGAGAAGCTCGAAGCTCTCGCTGCAGATACAGATATCATCATCTTAAGCGGTTATGGCAATTTCGATTTCGCCCGTACCGCCCTGCGCTTTCAGGCAAAAGCATATCTGCTGAAGCCTGTAGATTCCGAGGAGCTGAGAGAAATACTCCTTGAGCTGAGAAAGAAGAGGATCTCTGGCAATGAGAACATCAGAATCAGCCGCCAGATGCTCAACGATCTGTCGCTTGGACGGCTTCTGGATACATCTTCAGCTGTCTCGATGCTCACTTCAGGTCCCGATGGGCTTTCTGATGGCCCTTGCTTTGCGATAATCCTTGCCTTCCCATCCATTTTCAAGGAAGGCACAGTCCAGATACTGGAAAAAGCCGCAGAGGGAGAAAGAAGAATCATCTGGCCCGAAGACCAGAAGACTATCAGAGCCATATTCTCCTCATCCAGCCGTCCGGCTTTCGAAATCGCAGAGAAAATACTCCGGTCTCTGGAGGAACATAATCTGTCCATTCCCATCATCGGAATCGGAGATGAAGTGCAGAGCCTGCAATCAATATCCTCCTCATTCAGCAGAGCATCCCTTGCAATGAGCTACCAGCTTTATGACCCGCAGGGAAGGATTTTCAGCTCTACCGTAATAGCTTCAACTCCTCCAGAGTATAAAATCTCCGACAGCGATATAGATCCGCTGGAAGAATATATAATAGAGAACGATAAAGAAGGCATTGCAAATTTCTGCAGTACATTCATAAAGAAAATCATAGGAACAACGCTTCCTCCTCCCAATTATGTCTACTCAGTCACCAATTTTCTCATAAGAGAGACAGGCAAGCGTTTTGCAATGCTGATTGAAGGAGCGGGACTGCTTCCAGAGGCTCCTGATATAACAAAATACAAGACAATACCGCGTCTGGAAGAGGCTCTGACAGCGCTCTTCTCACGTATTGCTGCCTATATCGAAGCTGTCTATGGCAAAGCGGAAGCCATAAGAAAGCTGGAAGAGAAAGAAGAAGATGATCCTGTCATAAAAGGGATGATTGATTACATACAGCAGCATGCAGAGGAACAGATCAGGCTGGAAGATATCGCAGATACAGTCAACCTCAGTCCTTCCTACGCTGCAATTTATTTCAGGAAGAAGACCGGAACAACCATCAGAGAGTACATACTCTCGAAGAAGATGGAAGAAGCTAGAAAACTACTGCTGGAAAAGGATGCCTCCGTGACTGATATCGCGTACCGTCTGGGTTATCATGACTACAGATCATTTTCACGGGCATTCAAGAACATAACAGGCAAGACACCTTCTGAATTCCAGGATGGAGAACGGCTTTGAAAACATTCCGCGACCAGCCAATCATCCGTAAAACAAGAATACTTACAGTTGCTGTAATCATCATATTCGCGCTGGCCCTCGTCCTGACGTTTGGCACTTACTGGCTTCTTGGAGCAAGAAGAACAGTAGAAGCAGCTGCTGTGGAAAATGCAAGAAATGCAGCCACAACTCTGGACAGGACACTCAGGACCATTACGGAAAGCTTTGTTTCTGCCTTCGGAACAGAGAATTTCAGTGCAGAGCTCTTTGAGATGCAGGTTCCGGGTTCCGATTCGATACACAACAGAATCAGAGTACAGAATGAACTCATGGCTCTCTCCTCCTCCGACCCTGCAGTCCTTTCTACGCTGATGATCAACACAGCGACAGGAGAGACATATTCGCTCTTCCGCGATTCACTTATCCCATCCCCTTCACCGGTAATCACAAAAGCAGAAAGCAATAGCTGCCAGGGAGTAGCACTTCTGCGTGAAAGACAAAGCCCCATAAGAGGACAAGGCAATATACTGCCATATGTATTCCCAATAGAATACTGGTATACAATGGCAAAGATCTCCTCAGGTCCCGGAAACTTCATTGTAGTTGTTCTCATATCTGCTGAGTGGATCCATTCACTTCTGCCAGAAGACAGCATATTGGTGAATAACCAAGGTACGATCGTATCCGGTATGCAAGGAACGAAAATCCCGGAAAAAGATGGAGGTTCCGAAGAAAATGGAAACTATCTCTACCGGACAACGCTGCCATTTTCAGGTTCTGTCATAGTCAGCAGGACAGATCTCAGAGAAAGCTTTCTCTCTCTGATAAGTACCGGCATTTCCTCACTTCTTGCTGCTGCAGTAATCCTAATCGCACTCTTCTTCGGCCTTTCCACCATGCTCAAACGCTATGTGACCTCTCCTGTCGGAAAGCTCAAAGCAACTGTTAGTCAGATAGAGAGAGGCAACTACGACGCAAAAGCTGATTTCTCCGGCAACGATGAACTGGGAGACCTTAGAGATGCCATTTCCAGAATGGGACATACCATCGAGACCCAGATTGAGGAAATCAGGGAAGAACAGGAAAAACAAACAAGGACGGAGATGCAGCTCCTTTCGGAACAGCTGACACCTCATTTTCTCTATAACACGCTTGAGTGCATACAGCAGGAGATACAGACAGGCAATGGTGCAAGTTCGGCAGAGATGACAAGGGCCTTGTCGCTATACCTCCGGACCGTTCTCTCATATGGGAGTGAGACAATCACAATCAGGGATGAAATCCAGCATGACATGGCTTATATAAGGATAATGAACGGCCGCTTCAGAAAAGAAATCAGCTACAGGCATGAAGAAAGTCCAGGAGCAATGGATGAACGGATTCTCAAAATGCTTCTGCAGCCTTTCATAGAAAACTCCATAAAGCATGGTTTCGGCATCACTGATGGAAGTACATGGGTACAGCAGCCTGAAATAGTCACATCATTCATAAAAGATGGAGACTGGCTGAGAATCAGCATATCAGACAATGGGGAGGGATTTGATGAAGAAAAGTTCCTCTCAATCATGAAAAGAACGGGAAATGAAGGTCACATCGGAGTAAGGAACACATATCAGCGGCTCATACGCTTCTATGGAGAAGAGAATGTCTCAATCTCTGTCTCTTCCATCCCCTACTATAAATCAGAAATCATCATCACAATCCCTGCAATAAGGAATGCCGGAGAGAATCCTCCGGCACTCAGATCAGATAAATGAAATGACAATATCCCAGTCTATATGGCGTTCAGAAAGCTGATACTTATTCACAAGCTGCGGGCCGCAGGATCCTGAGCCGATACCGCTCTGACGGTAATCAAGATGAACGCAGAGAGAACCATCTTCTTTCAGCTCGTAATTATGCTTGGCCCTCTCCAGCTCTTCTGCAGTATAGTAAGAGGCATTGAATGAGAAAGGCTGAGCGGAATGAGCTTTCAGAGACCCGACAGAGAGCTCTGTGACATGCCAGTGACTGCCATTTTCCTGCGGGACAATATAATCCTCATGCATCTGGGAGACAGGAAGCGAGAAATAATCAACTCGCGATGCACGATGCTTATCAATATAGCTTTCATGCGGACCATATCCATAATAAGAACAGTTATCGCTGCCATCTGATACAAGGCGGAAGAATGCTCCAAAGCGCGGGAAGAACGGGAATACAGGATCTCTGACAGTTCTGACTGAAAGCAGGATCTCCCCTTCTCCATTGACGCTCATCTGCACACTGCCTCTCATGAAAGGCTGAAGGGAAACCGCTGCAAGATGGAAATCAAAGGAAAGCAAAGCGATGCTGCCCTCAGTAGATATTTCAGATGAAACAGCTCTCGGCTGGGCTCTGTCGAAATTAGCTTCCTTCCACTGTATCTTGATTTTCCTGTCATTATCTGTAGGAGCTCTCCAGAGCGTCCATTCCATCGGAGAGGCAAGACGTTCCTTTCCATCAATCTTCGCAGAGACAAGCACAGCCCTTCTTCTGTCAAAAAGATATTCGAAATTCTTTCCTGAGACTCTGAAATGCTTATCATCGGATGATACAGAAACCTTGCCATTGGCTTCTATTGCCGTCTCATTTTCCTTACCTGAAGAGAGAAGTATCTGATCAAAACCGAGAACAAGCCCCTTATCCATCAGCTCCCGCTCTCCTGCAAGACGATAGAAGACATTCAGATAGACATCCTTGTCTCCCATTTCAGGAAGCGGGATGGAAGCTGTCTCCTCCTCCCCGGCCAAGGCAGAAAGTGCAAGGCAGCCAGATGCAATGACCGCACCATGTTCCTTTATCTCATAAACTGCTTCAATGTCATCAAGCGAGCGGAATGAGTACCAGTTGCGGAAAGTCACAAAGAGCTCATCATCAGACCTGCCTGTAAGAAAAGCACGCACAGGACGAAGCACATTGCCATATTCAAGAAGTCCCGTATGAGGTCTTCTGTCAGGATAAACAAGCCCGTCCAGGCAGAAATTGCCATCCTGGGGGAACTCCCCTGCATCGCCGCCATAATGATACATTGGCCCATGGGCAGGATCCTCGCCTTCATAAGTTGCGTGATCGCACCACTCCCAGGCACAGCCTCCCATGATTTCATCATGTTTCCTGATAACCTCTACATACTCCTCGATATCTCCAGGGCCGTTGCCCATTGAATGGATATATTCGCAGAGGAATGCAGGCTTTGTATGTTTCGGATCGGGGAAGTAGCTGTCCATGAATGAGACTTCATTGTACATGAAGCTGTCAACGTCCAGCATATCATCATTGACTTCCACACCATGAAGAACGGAGTGCATAGCTCCTTCATAATGAATCAGACGTGTAGGATCCAGTTCTCTTACCCGATAGGCAGTCTCCACAAAGCACTCACCCCATCCTGATTCATTGCCCAATGACCACATGAATACAGATGGAGAATTCTTATTCACTTCGACATTTCTCTCATTACGGTCAAGAATTGCTGGCAGGAATCTTCTGTCCCTGGCGATGGTATCAAAATTCCACTGATGGGAACCACCCTGAAGATGGGAGACACCATGACACTCCACGTCGGCTTCAGAGACTACATAGAAGCCATATTCATCACACATCTGATAAAACCATGGAGCATCCGGATAATGGCTTGTCCTGATGGTATTGAAGTTATAAGCCTTCATCATCCTCAGATCCTGCAGAGTATCCTCGCGGGTAACGGTCGCTCCGGTTTTTGGATTGCTCTCATGCCTGTTAGCCCCCAGGAATTTCACAGCCCTACCATTGAAAAGAACAACAGAATTCTCGATCCAGACACTTCTGCAGCCTGTTTTCTGCACAATTCTCTCGCCTGGCACATCGAGTGTAATGGTATAAAGATAAGGATCCTCAGCACTCCAGAGATGAGGATTATCAATACGGAATGAAAGAGGAGAACCATCAGACATTCCCCTTCCGATCTCATTACCTTCTCTGTCACAGAGCGTTACAGCAATATCCGGCTTACCGATAAGAGATGTGAAAGAGACTGTAACAAGTCCCGTCATATCCGCAGTGACGCTATAATCTTTGATATGCTCTTCTGGTCTGTCGAGAAGATAGACATCACGGAAGATTCCGGACCAGCGGAACTTATCCTGATCTTCCAGATAAGTGCCATCAGAATATTTGAGAACCACGACAGAGAGCCTGTTATCACCATCGCGGAGGGCTGATGTGACATCAAACTCAGAAGGACTGTGCGGCACTTCGCTATATCCGATCTCTATACCATTGAGGTAGACAAAATAAGCTGAATCAACTCCTTCAAAATAAAGATAATAGCTTCTTCCAGCCTTCTTCTCTTTCCTGAAATCGAGAATATATGCTGCAGTTGGATTATCAACAGGAACATATGGAGGGTCATATGGAATCGGATAGTTCACATTCGTGTACTGCTTTCTCACATAGCCAAGCATCTCCAGCGTTGACGGGACAGGAATCGTATCAAATCCGGATGGATCGAAATCAGCATTGATGAATGATCCATCCACATCCTCAGGAGACGGATAGACATGAACGCGCCAGTCATTTCCTGATAAAAGAAGAGAAGTATCTTCTCCTTTCTCATTCTGTGGCATGTAATATGCTCTGCTTCTTTCCGTTCCTACATGGTGGACAGAAAGATCCTCGTAATATTTTTCAAGCTTCATACCCCGATAGTATCATAATTACAGAGAGCTTTTTCCATCCTTCACAGCAAAGATTAGCAAGAAAATGTCACTTCAGTAGCAGAATCTGACCTACAGCTGTGAAAACCTTAGTTTAAAATAGCATTATGGAAGAATATATCGTCAAAACGCTTGCTCCAAAGCTGAGAGGCGATGGAGGTTGGGTAGAATTCGTATCATACGAAAACGGAACGCTCAGGCTTGTCTTTAGAGGCGAATGCTCGAAGTGCCTGATTCTCAACAGATGCACAGATTGGATGGAAAAGGAAATCCTCCGCGATCTGGGGGAGACTGTCCATATCGAGGCAATCCGCAAGAAACCATATTTCTGGGATATGGCATAAGGAGGGGGATATGGCATTTGTAGAAGTCATCAGAAGAAGCATGAGACCTGAGGAATGGACAGATCTCAGATACTCATGGCTGAGAAGAGGAATCATAAAAGAAAAGGTGGAGATTACCGATCTCCAGATACGCGATGCCAGGCAGATCAGCGAAGACCAGTTTGAGTACTACCCGGAAGGATGGCGCCCACTTATAAACGGCGATATGTACTTCACACCAGATGGAACGGCGTTCATCAAGGGCAGTATCACTATTCCTGAAGAGATGAGGGACAAAGAGCTGTGGCTCTATCATCATACAGCTGCTGAAATGCTGATCAAAGTCAATGGCCGCTATGCCGGTGGCATTGACCCCAACAGGGACAGAATGCTGCTCTCCCCTTTCATCGGCAAGGATGGAAAAGTCGAAATCGACATCGAAGGCTATAACAGATCCAAGCCAGATGATGAGAGAAATCCTGAATCAATGGCATCAAGAGGCTGCCGCCAGATTTTTACAGGCATGTATATCGTAACGCTTAACAAGGATGTCCTGGGCCTTTATTACGATATGACGCTGCTTATCGATGTCACAAAGTCAAAGCATTTCGATGAAGATGCTAGAGCATATATCGCAAAAGAACTCAACGCTGCATTGAATTTCGTCAATTTTGAGACATTCGAAGGTGCAGATAAAGCCCGCGAATACATTGACAGGAGAATTTTCCAGAATACAGATTTCAGATCATCTGGCAATGTGGCTCTTGTAGGACACTCCCATCTCGACATCGCCTATTACTGGAGAAGGATCCATGTCGTCGAGAAGAATGCCAGAACAATACTCATCCAGATGAGGCTGATGGATCAGTACCCTGATTTCCATTACACACATACACAGCCTTATGTATATGAGACACTGGAGAAGTATCATCCTGATCTCTTTGCTGAACTGAAAGAGAAGATCAAGAGCGGACAGTTCGAGCCAGTGGGAGCTATGTATGTCGAACCCGATTGCAATATCCCATCTGCAGAGAGCCTCATCAGGCAGTGCCTCTACGGACAGCATTACTACAGAAAGGCTTTTGGCCTGACAGTTGACACAGCATGGCTTCCGGATGTCTTCGGCAACAGCTGGATTCTGCCGCAGATACTCAAGAAATCAGGAGTGAATTACTTCATCTCCAACAAGATGTCCACATGGAACGATACAAACCGCTTCCCGCATAACAACTTCCTCTGGAAGGGTCTGGACGGTACGATGATCTATGCATGTGTACCTCCTACGCATTTCATCACATGGAATATGCCAAGCCAGATCATGGAGAACTGGGATGCATATCAGGACAAGGAAAAAGGTGGAGCAACACTCTCGATGTTCGGCTATGGAGATGGCGGAAGCGGTCCTACCGAAGAGATGATTGAGATGATGCATCGCTTCGACAAGCTTTCTGTGATGCCTAAGACAAAGCACATGAGAGCTGATGAATATCTCCACAGCAATTTTGATGGAAATACAGAACTCTCTGTCTGGGATGGTGAGCTTTATCTTGAAATGCACCGTGGTACTTTCACGACAAAGTCAAACCTCAAAGCCTACAACAGAATGCTTGAATCCAAGTTCAGGAATACCGAGATTGTCTCCCTCATCAGGAAAGCAAGCGGAAAAGAATATCCTGCAGAGGAAATCAGGACAGAATACAAGAGATTCCTCCTGAACCAGTTCCACGACATTCTTCCTGGCAGCCACATCAATCCTGTATATGAGGATGCCATAGCCGATTACCGCAGCATAGACGAAGCTCTGGACAAGATTCTTGCCCAGTCCGGTGAATATTATTTCAACTCCCTCAACTGGCAGAGAACGGGAGTGCATTTCATCGAATCGGAGAAAGGAAAGAGCGTAAGACATGGCAAGAAAGGCTTCTTCGCCTACCCCGCCATTGCTTCACTCTCCTCTGGAACCATAGAAGACAAAACTTCCAGCGATACAGCATGGCTCAAGGTTGATGGCCTGAAAGCGGGAACTCCGTTCTATACAATCGAGTTTGCAGCAGATGGAGCTATCAAGAGCCTGAAAGACATAAAAACCGGAAGAGAATGGGTCAAAGGAAACTTCAACAAGCTTCATCTTTATCAGGATACACCAGGTATGTACGATGCATGGGACATCCTTCCTAATTACGATGAGGTTGAGTACGGCCTCAAAGTCGAGAAACCACTTTCTCTGGATGCAGCAGACAGCCAGATGGCAGAGTTCTCAACAGTTCTCAGAACTCCTGGAGACAAGAGCACATGGAAGATGGTGATAAGGCTCTTCGCCTCCTCTCCTGAGATTGAGACTGAGCATATCGTCGACTGGGACGAGAAACACAAGCTCATGAAAGCTGAGTATGCATGCAATGTACTCTCAAGAGCTCTCGTAACGGACACAAGCGCTGGTTACGCAGTACGCGAGAACCACAGGAACACAACCTGGCAGCAGGCAAGATTCGAAGTCTCAACACATCTCTGGACGGACTTCTCCGAAGCGGATGGCGGCATTGCTGTAATCAATGAAGGAAAGTATGGGCTCGGCGTACAGACAGATGGTTTCTCTGTCAGCCTTCTCAGATCTAATATCAGGCCGGATATCATGTCCGATATCGGTCACCATGATTTCTGTCTTACAATCCTCCCGCACAGCGGAAGTGCAGTCGAGGCTGGAATCAACAGAAGAGCTATCGAGTACAATACTCCGCTTGTGAAGAACAGCGACAATCTCAAGGCCTCATGGGATTTCGGACCACTCTATCTTGAAGCTGCTAAGCTCTCAGAGGATGGCAAGAAGATCATTTACCGCCTCTCCGAACAGGATGGAAAGAGAGGTTCTCTGGATCTGGGCAGGAAGGTTGAGACACTCAACATGCTCGAGGATCATGAAGGCTGGACGGAGAAAATCGAATATGCTCCGTTTGAGATTATCACTATCGCAGAGAATATCTGAATCACACGGGATCAGAGCCGGGCAACCGGCTCTTTAAGAAGGAGGAAAATATGGAAAAGGAAACGGAGGCAAAATACCTCCAGTGGCTTTCGAACGAACTTTATGACAAGGACCTCAAGGCTGAACTCGAGTCTATCAAAGGCAATGAAGAAAAAATAAATGATGCCTTCTATCGTGACCTTGAATTCGGAACAGGAGGACTGAGAGGCGTTATCGGAGCTGGAACCAACAGAATGAATGTAATGACAGTTGCCAAAGCCAGCCAGGGATATTCAGATTATCTCAACGCAACATTCCCCAATCCATCGGTTGCGGTGGCACATGACAGCAGAATCAAATCAGATCTCTTTGCTCAGACAGCAGCCTCGGTCTTCGCAGCCAATGGAATCAAGGTGCATATGTACACAGAGCTGATGCCAACCCCATCCCTCTCATTTGCTGTACGTCATCTCAAGTGTTCAGGCGGTATTGTCGTAACAGCAAGCCATAACCCAGCAAAATACAACGGCTATAAAGTCTATGGTCCGGACGGGTGCCAGATCACAACAAAAGCGGCAGAAGCCATACAGAAGGCAATCAATGATATCGACATCTTCACTTCTATAAAGAGAATCCCATTCGAAGAAGGAATCAAGGCTGGTACTATCGAATGGATTGGAGAAGAGACAGTCAATGCCTTTATCGATGCAGTCTCAGACCAGTCCCTTCTGAAAGACAATGATGGAGACAAGAATCTTTCCATTGTCTACACACCGCTCAATGGAGCTGGCCTCAGATGTGTCACGACATGCCTCAAGAAGAATGGCTATACCAACATCCATGTTGTGAAAGAACAGGAACATCCGGATGGCAACTTCCCGACATGCCCATATCCGAATCCGGAAATCAGGGAAGCGCTGGAACTTGGCTTGAGAGATGTCAAAGCCACAGGCAGTGATATCCTCATCGCAACAGATCCGGACTCCGACAGAGTCGGTATCGCTGTACCGAACAAAGATGGTGATTACACTCTTCTCACAGGCAACGAAACTGGTGTGCTTCTCCTCAACTGGATTGCAACAAGAAGAAATGAACTCGGCAAAATGCCGAAGAAGCCTGTCGTAGTGAAAACAATTGTCACGACAGATATGGCAACAAGAATCGCAGAGCACTACGGCATTGAGATGAGAGAGGTCCTTACTGGCTTCAAATACATCGGCGAGCAGATCGGACTGCTGGAAAAAGATGGCGAAGAAGACAGATACATCCTTGGCTTCGAGGAAAGCTATGGCTATCTCACAGGCAGCTATGTCCGTGACAAAGATGCAGTAGATGGTGCCATGATGATTGCAGATATGACTGCATACTACAGGAAAAGAGGCAAGAGCCTCCTCGATGTGCTTGCAGAGCTCTATGCTGAGTATGGTTATTTCTACAACACTCTTCACAGCTATGAATTCGATGGAGAAGCTGGATTCGAGAAGATGAAAGCCATGACAAAGAAGCTGAGAAACGAACCACCTGCATCATTTGCAGGCAGCCCAGTTGTAACAAGAAATGACTACCTTAACTCTGTGTCCACCGACAAGGATGGAAAAGAAACGAAGATTGATCTTCCTGTATCGGACGTCATGAAGTTCATCACAGAGAGCGGAATCTCCGTAGTTGTCCGCCCATCGGGTACTGAGCCTAAGCTCAAAATATATTTCTCTATAAGATCGGACGATAAGGCAAAAGCTGCAGAGACAGAAAAAGAACTGAGGAAGGAAATCGAGACATTCCTCGGCATGTAAAAAATGTGGAACCAGCTTGGGGTTACCCTCGCTGGTTCCAATTCGTTATCCTATCCAATGAATACATTTTTATTTTGTATTATGGCCATCCTCACAAAGGCAGTATCTCGAGAATCTTCCTTTTCCATTTAATTCAAGGAGACCTTTTTCGGCTAGCTTTTTAAGAAGCCTGTAAGCCTGTCCAGGATTTACATGAAGAAGATTGATAACATCATCGCGTCTCACACACCCACCCTGTTCTTTTGCCAGCTTGATAATCAACTCCTCCGCTCTAATTGTATCTATATCGGATTGAAGAACATATCCAACTATGTTCCCGCTCTGTCTATATACCTTTGCACTCAACATGTAACTTCGTGATTTACCACTTCCAACAGCCTCAATAAGTCCACACTCTACGAGATTCTCTACATTCGGCCTTACTCGATTAATATTTATATGGATTATAGAGCAGAGTTCTTCCAGACTGAGCCTTCGATTTGTACGAAGAGCGGAAAGTATCATTAAAGAATTTATAGAAAGAGATCGGCCGATTCTATTCTCTTCATCTGCTATCATCTTAACAAATTGCAAGTCAGGCTTTGCCCTCTGTATGAAAAGTTTAACATTCCTGGTTGTGGATTCTGAGTAATCAGGCAAAGGACGACCAAAAACTATAGATCCTTCATAAATCCTATCAATTCCACGACCTGTACGTTCTGCCAGACCTATACGCTTAAAGGCATCTGCCAACATAGGATTTCTCCCATGAGGTTCAACAGTAAGAAGATTCTCAAGATTAACTCCTTCGATAAAGCCTCCAGGACTGCTTATCGTCAGACCATCATCCTCCACTACAACTCTGACACTTTGCAAAATGGTATAATCGCGGTGTGCAAATGCATTTACAAGACCTTCCCTAAATGCCATTTCTGAGAATTCTGGAATTGGCATTCTCAAAAGGCCATATTCCATTTCCCTCTGAGGGTTCCATGCTTTCATATGCATCTCTAAAATGGAGAAAAGCGCAATCAACGGTAAACAATACTCCTCATTAACGCGGATTTCGGTGCCTTCGATAACCTGAAAAACAGCTTTGGCAGTTGGGATGAATTTCCGTATACTCTCAGCTTTTCCTATAAGAAGCATACCTGTTATCGTGGGAAGTACATGACCATTGGATTCGCGGGAAAAACCTAGTGCCTTATCTAGCTCTTCATCATCAAGATCAATAAGGCTAGCATCGCCTTTACGGATTCTGATTATGTTTCTAACTCTATTCCTTTCTTCATCATCAAAATCAGAAACCGAGGCATCTGGAATAACCTGTGAGGATAAATCATAAGCCCCAAGTTCTGATAATCTCTCATTAATCTCAAAAGGAAACATAGGGATATTCTCCGGAGAACCATCCTGCTTTAATCGTCGCCGAAGCATTTTCCCATCAGAAGAAGCTACAACAGTTCTACTCATCGGAACATCTATGCGGAGAACATCTTTATTTTCGGCACTGATTATCTCAGCTCTAACAGAAACAGGAGGAACAGTTCGATTCGCGATTAAAGCGACAACACCTATTGAATCACGATGTCTTTCATTAATCCCTGTAATCCTGCCGTCATCTTCAACACCAACAAACAGCGTACCACCTTTGGTATTAGCTAAACCGACAACAGTCTCTATCAAAGTGCTATCCCTTAATCCATCTGCATCACTCTTAAATTCAGTTGTCAAATCTTCATGCGTTGGTATCATTCTTTCATGCTCCTTAACACATTCTAACGCACGCGTGCGTTAGAAACAATAAATTCAATGCATGCGTGCGTTAAATCAAGCATAAAAATTATTATTTTATTATAGTATATGTAAATACCAACGCACGCAGTGCGTCTCTGCGTGCAATAAATCAGAAGTATTCGGAGATATCGATGTTTTCCCCATCAAGTCCAATGTAAGCCCCTGCCCTCGCTTCATCTGTATCAGGATGAGCGATAAGCCACTTGTTCGAACCCCATAGAAGCCTGTCTTCAAATGTCTTCTCCTCAATCACTGGTTTATCATAATTAGTACCTTTGGGGAGAACGACTATGTTCTTGAACCTACCGCATGGAGCATAATGCAGAGTTGTTCCATACATGACAAATACTGTCCTTGCCGGTACTCTGAATGCCATCACTGACGATGTTTTCAGCTTGCCACCTCTTATATCACGGAGATCAGAGAGAAGGATAATCAATTCATCTGTGGATACATTGACCTCCCACCCCTTGTGATACTCCAGGCAATTGAGCTTATAGTTCGTACCTGAGCAATACCCTATCTGCACTGGCATACCGCCATATACATGCTTTGAGAGAAAATCATAGACAGGAAGCTCGTCAAACTCAGGGACATCCGGAACATACACAGTCCCTTCTTCCGGGCAAGGTGAAATCCTTTCAAGAGCTTCAAGCAAAGCATCTGTCTCAACACCTTCAATCACACTCCCGAAACGTCTGAATTCTTCACTATCAACACTATAGATAACCATAGAAAATCTCCTTCCCAGTAATGATATCACATCATACTGTCCGGAGATTCTTTTCTTTTTCCATTGCCCTGAGTTCCGGCATCACCATATGCCTCATCGAGAGATAAGCAGCAAGTCCACCGATTACATTGCTGATTGGCTCAGCCATAACAACTCCATTTATTCCGAATAAGTATGGAAGAGCAATCGTCAGAGGAACAACAATGATGACCTTTCTGAAAAGGGAGAAGAAGATAGCCTGCTTCGCCTTTCCTAAAGCAACGAACGTCTGTTGTCCCGCTGTCTGGAAAGCCATGAAGAAGAAACCGAAGAAGTAAATCCGCAGTGCAGAGACAGAAGCTCCTATCATGGCCTCATCCTGTGTGAATAGCATTGCCATAGCATGTGGGAATATGATTATGATAAGCCATACAATAATGGAATAAGTGAATGTACAGACAAGCGTGAAATTACTGGCTTTGATTGTACGTTCTCCATTCTTTGCTCCGTAGTTGAAGCTCATGACGGGACTTGCACCACTGCCAATCCCATTCATGACAGTATTGTAGACTTCTCTGACTGAATTGAGTATGGTCATTACTCCTACATACAAATCTCCACCCCAGATGAACGCACATTTATTGCAGACCAGCTGCACAACTGAATTAGTAGCCCCCATCGTGAATCCACTGGTACCTAGTGCGATGATCTGTCCACAGCGTTTAGCTCCAAGCTTCATATCACGGAAATTAAGCCTCAGCTGGACAGTCCTGCCACAGAGGAAGCTGACAGCAAAGATACAGGAAATAGTCTGACTGCATATAGTTGCGATAGCCGCACCTTTAACTCCCAGAGAAAAAACGAAAATCAGGATAGGATCCAGGATTATATTTATCACAGCTCCAATGAGAACTGTAATCATCCCGATCATTGCAAAGCCCTGGCTGTTGATGAATGCATTCATGCTCAGCGTCACAAGCACTGGCACCGTTCCCAGAGAATATATCATCAGATAATCCCTGGCATATGGATATGTTATGTCGCTTGCACCGAATGCATAGAGAATCGGACGATTGAAGATAAGAACAATTGCCATCAGCACAAGCCCGGTGAGAACAGATAATGCAAAAGAATTCCCCATTACAAGCGAGGCCTCTTTATAATCACCCTTCCCCCTTGCCATTGCACACAAAGGTGCACCTCCATTCGGGCCGAAAAGCTTGGCAAAAGCGCTGATAAGCGAAATCACAGGGAAACACAGTCCAAGTCCAGTCAGAGCAACTGAACCATTTTCTGCCAGATGCCCGATATATATCCTGTCGACCATGTTATAAAGAAGATTTACCAGCTCTGCGATAATCAGAGGAAACGATACCCTCAGAATCAGAGTGGAGACCTTCCCCTTAGAGAAATCTGCCTGATGTATCTTCATCTTTTCTGGATTATACGCTTATGAAAGGAAGGCAACAACAGTCTGATTTGCCTGATATATCAACCACAATCCCTTACATTTTTACGATTACTTTTAACAAACCATTACAAAGCCAGCTGAATTTGCAGTGGAAAATGTAAATATCATTAAAATCAAGAATTGGCACGCAGTTTTAAGAATAAATAGAGAATTAATGTCTAAAACAGTTGCATTAGAAAATCATAAGTGATATTTTCCATTTACGTCATGGGTGAGGTTTTCAGCGGCAAAGGCTCTGTTTGTCTGTTCCGCAGATTCATTGTAAAGTTCTTCTCGAAGTTCTTCCTGTATGGGTATCTATTGTTTTTACCAGTATTGGTATCAATTGCCATGATAGCAAGCCTTTGCATTATGGGGTACGGGCTTTTATCGCTTGTTTTCGTAGTCTCACTCATCATCTCGCTTTTCTTCTTTGTGAAATACACACTCACAGCAAGAGAAAAGTGGAGATACTACAGAATCGGTTACTATCGCCTGAAAACCAGAGGCTTCAATGAAGAGTATTTCAAATATGAAATGTGCGAGCCTTGCTTTCGCCTGATTATCCATGATCTCTGCCATGAATTCAGCTTTGATGATGAATATGAAAGGATGAGAAAACTCTACTCTTCCCGCTCTGTTGTCCTGGAAATGCAGAAACAGCGCCTTGTGGCACGTGTTCTTGCAAATAAGGCGAAAGAAAATCAAGCGAAGGAGGTAAAATATGGATTACAAAGTTGAAGAAGTGAACTCCGGTATTTTCACTTGTACACTCCGTGCAAGCGAAGTCGAGAAAGTAATCAACAGAATGGAATCCGATGGATACAAATTCGAATCCATGGAACCGGTTGTCGGAAGATGCTGTCTGTGCTTCTCCAGATACAAGATGATTGTTGTCTTCTCAAAATAAGCTTTAGCAAACAAGCGGATCCGTCCGCTTGTTGTTCTTTACAAGGACAATCTGACAAAATCTAAGTCTTAACGCGTATATATCTATGGCATGTTGAATCAGATATGTTTCCTGCTTATTTTCTTATAGAAGTTCTTCATGAACATCTGACGAGTAAGGAAGAAATCCTTTTCAGATTTTGTTGGTCTATGTTCATCCCATCTGATCTTTGATTGTTCAAGAGTACATATAAAATCAGCAACCTGCAGAAGCCTGAAATCTTTCTGATACGCTGTACGGAAATCCATCCTGCTTCCAAATATCTTTCCAAACGTATCTCTGAGAATCTTACTTATGATGGACTGTCCACAGTCATAATACACTGTGATTTTTTCGAAGCTTTGAAAGTATTCGAGATTATTTTCGATAAAATTCCTTATCTGATGTCTGAAAGCTTCCTCTATTTGCTTATCTTCCTGATAGAAAGTCTTCATAACAGAAAAGGATGTATAAGTAATTGGAAGCTGTTCCACAAATCTGGAAAATATCCTGAAGATGTGCAACCTGTCTGTCATAAGAAGATCTTCAAATGGTTTATCTTGTCTTATAAGAGGTGATGTATGAATAAAAGGAACATCACAGTTTATCTCTGAAAGTCTCTTATTCAAAAATTGGAGTTCCGCTGAGATATCATCACTCTGATTATGGAAAACCATGGAGAGGCAATATGTGGGATTCTGTCTGTTAGAAAGATTCAGATTACCGCTTTCATCGATATGGATTGACAGTACAGACAAGACAAGCCCCTTGCAAAGAAAATTGCCGGAGGCAGCCTCCGGCTCTTCGGCGGGGACTCGCCCCTGTTCGGCTTGGTGTCCGACCTGTTTATAATATAGCATGAAAAGAGACACAGGGAAATATGTTTTGTTTTTCGGCCAAGCTAATCTCAGGAGAAACAAGAAAGGTTTAATATAAGTCTAAATCCTTAGAACTCGAAGAGGAATATATCAATAAGGTTGATTTTCATTTTGATAGTAATTTGAATCAGGAAACAACTCTATTGATGCATGAATGTCTGCCATCCGAGTGTATCAATAGAGTGTACCCATGTGATACAAGGTATCCATTGAATAAGAAACGGATCTGTAATTTTGTAACTGACATCTCTGCAAAAGAAATGGGAACCGCAGTTCCCATCCAAACAACATATAAATCTCAATATCGTTTTATTAGTCTCACAAAATAGTTCGAATTTGCCGACATGCCATCCTGCTGGACATTTTCTTCCGTTAAATCTTTGTCATGGAAGTCAACCACGCAAACATAAACCTCGTTTAGTACTGTAGAAGATAGTGGTTCCATGCATCTGGTAGATGTCCAATATCTATTATTGGAAGAAAAACTCGGGAAGGTAATATTCGTAAGTTCATCCTTAACCTTGTATAGCTCATATAGCTCTAGTGCTGATGGTACGAACCACTGCTCTCCTGTTGTATTCTGCACTTCTTTCACCTTCGGCCAGATGTATGCTGCTTCTGTCCCATAATAGTTCAGCATTGTGGAAGTATTCTTTAATCCAGAGCCTATTTCATAGGAAGTCTCATCCCAACCTGGTACATCTGAATCATTAAAATCTCCCCATGAAATTTCGTCAGACTGAGCAATTAAATTCTCATTTGCAACAATAAGGAATCTCCAAGCAGTTGAGCCTTCAGAACCATCATCAACGGCATAATCAATACGAGTAAGGGTCTTTGTTTCCCCATTGTAATTATACCTACCGTATTCTGCGCCTCTGTCGTAATAGATGATTCCATCAGAAAGCTCTGTTCCGAGTTTGATTTCTGTTTCAGGAAGTTTTGAAACTACTATTTCAGTATCTGGATTTATCTCAGCAATATTTTCGAAGATGGTCTCGATTGCTGCATTATTCTCATCTACGTAAATCATGGCATCGGATTCAGCGTCAAGATTGATATTCTCTGCCGGAACAGATTCGCCTACTGAGATAGCAATAACAGTATTCTGTGGATTATCTATAGGAGAGGATGTTTCATCAGCTATTATCTGAACTTTGAAATTGTCTGTTTTGAGGATCGAATCTGATGAAATAAGAGAGACAATCTGGTCAACCATTGTGACAGTTGATTCAGCTACTTTGACAGTCAGATCAACAAGAGAAACCTCATCTTGAATATCAAACAATGATAATCCGACAGCTCCTGCCCCATTTCTCGAAACTGTATTCATCAGCATGAGTTCAGAATTAATATCATCTGCAATCAGATATTCGCCTTTCATAGTGAGTTTCTTATCCAGAATTATTGGAAATTCAGCGAATTCTTCTTGGGAAATAACAACATCCGCCTCGATGGTATCCCCATCTTTTGAATCACTGATAGCTTTTTTAAGCTCTTGAACCGTTTTGGGACTGAATGTAGTTGGCCCTTCCGGTTCCGGCGTTGGCTCATCAGTATCTATCGGATTATCGACATCTGGAAGAGGAATTATGGTATATCTTGGATAACAAGAAATAAGAGTAATAGCGAGAAAGATTGAGATAACCAAAAAACTTATCTTCTTCATTGTAAAACCTCCTTTACAACAAGAAACTCAACCTAAGTCTACCCCCCCCAGTAGCTTGTCAAGGGGTTTGCCTCTTCTCAGTTCAATAAAATAAAAAACCCCATACTGGACAAAAGGAGGTAAACCAGTTATGGGGAACAAAAGGAGGTTAGAATGGAAGTTCTGCTTCCACTTTCTGGCCATAATATAACGAGTTCTCACAAAAGTGAAAAGAGGTTTCAGAAAAATTTTCAGACTTTTTTATTTTTTTCGGAACAATGTTTCATTTTTTAGACATTTTGTAAATTTGTCTAATTCAATTCTATGTATTTACAGGAATAAAACATGGAAATTATTTTTAAATTCCTCTCTCCTATTTTTATCACATAGAAAAATTAGCATGATTTTTAAATTCGAGCTGATAGATTTTTCTCTTCTATTATGCATAGATGCCTGCAAAAAGAATCTTATGATACATCTCGTTCTCTGATTATAATTACAGCATGAGTATCAAGCATTTCCTGATTGGAGCAATCATTTCAATTTCAGCATCCAACAGTCTTTTTGCCTCAGATGCCTGGACTATAGAAAACAGTCTCGAAATCATCTCTTATTTCTCAGAAAGCGGAACATATAATTTAGCCGCAAGTGATGATGCTTTCAGGAAATATGTTATCAGGAATGTATTTGATGATGATTTCTTCCTGGCAATCATAAATGATTTCTCTCCAGAAGAAGCTTACAAAGCAGTAAGAGAAGCCAAAGTCGTATCTGCAGATGGTACTCTCCGCCTTACCCGGATGAATATCGGGAATCAGGCAATTCTTGATTATTCAATCGAAGAAGCGTTCTTTCTAATCAAATCAGATGTAGGAATCATGCCGGTTCCAATATCTGGTTCAGGAACAATTTCGATAGATGTTGAAAAGATATCAACAGTGTCATCTGAATTTTACATCAAAGCTTCTTTTGCCGATTTAAATTCAGAAACTCTTGAAATCAGTGGATTTGCCAGTAAAAAGAAAGATGAAAACTCTTACTCCCGCACTTGGGGTATTTCTGATGGAAGAGAACTGACACATGAAGAAATATGCACTCTGCTGGATTCGATAGATGCTGAAGAAATAGCAAAAGATGCCATTGAACATATAAGAATCCGAACAGAAGCAGAAATGAATGAGCTGCTGGAAATTGAGAATAGAATAAAAGAAACAACGGAAATGAATGCGGAATCAGCTGATGAACTGCTTGCGGCATCCGAAAGGTTCACTCCAGGATCGTATCAGCAGATGAAGGCTCTTCTGCAATCTGCAGATGTGTATTTCGCGCTAGGACAATATGAAAAAGCCGCTGAAATCTATCTGAAGTTGACAGATAGTGATTGCTATCTGAGGCAGCTTGCTATTATGAATGCTGCAGCCTGCTATGAGAACATAGGAAATCTGGATACTGCACTTGCTTTATACAACCTTCTTCTTGCAGATGGTATCAACCAGATTTATGCTCCGAAAGCGCTTTTCAACAGCGGAGTCATCCATTACATAGAAGGAGATTATGATGCTGCATTGAAAGCCTTCTCACTCCTGGCAGATAATTATCTGGCTCCAGGCAATGGCGCAATGCCCAGCGAATATGCACGCATGGCAGAAGCTGCAAAGCTGATGATAAGAAACAAACTATCTGAAAATTCTGCTGATTTCCCTTAACAATATTTACTAGGTATTTTCGCTCATGCAGACTCTTTCAAATCAGGCTTAGTCCAACTTGAAAGAGCCGATAATATTATTTAGATATATTCTGATAGAAACAACATAGCCATTGCCTGTCCATATGGCATTGGTCTGATTGGAATTTCATTATAAAAACTCTTGCTTTTCCTACCCATCGGAGTTCCTCCGGAACATTTTGTAAGGATACCATTCTCATCAATGCATTCAAGAATAGCAGAAAGAGCCTTATCTGCACATTCAGAATACTTTGAAGAGAGAATCCCGGATTTTATGGCTTTCACTATTCCGTATCCGAACCCTGCCGTACAGCTCGATTCTGTATATGAGGAAACATCATCAAGAATTGTATGCCAAAGGCCATTTTCATCCTGAAGCGGAACAAGCGCCTTCACCTGTCTTTCAAGAACAGTATTGAGATATTCTTTATTGGCATTGGACATAGGAATGATTTCAAGAAATAAAGGAATCGCCATCGTAATCCAGCTGTTGCCCCTGCCCCAGAAAGCTCCGGAGAAATGATTACGTTCATTAAATGAATAACCGTGATACCACAATCCATTCACCGGGTCTGCAAGATATTCAATGTGAAGCAGTATCTGATAAAGAGCTTCCTCCTGATAATCACGCCTGCCAAGTATCCTGCCCATCACAGCAAGGGGCATGACAGCCATCATCAGCGTATCATCCCAAAGCTCTCCATCATTCAGATCATTCCGTGTTTTGTGCTGAAAACCTCTCTCAGGAGTCCGAGGAAGGCCCCCGTTCATAAGCCATTCTGCCCACTCCTTGCAAACATTCATGTAATCATCACGGCCGGTATTCTCTGCAAGCAAAGATAATGCCAGTATAGGAGCCATTGTATTAACATCCTTATCAGGGAGTCCCTCTGCCAGCCTGGCATCATAATACTTTACGAGTGTATCCAGAATATTGTCATCATGAGTTTTTTCGTACAGCTTCCATAATCCGAATAATCCGATACCCTGGGGCCATTCCCAATACCTATACAGATCTCCAGGAGCCTTTCCGGGACATGCAGCAGAGCCTTCATCCTCCAGCACTGGCATAAAAGCCCTTATCAGAGCATCCAGCTTGATATGTATTTCATCACTAACAATCATGCTTTCACCCCTCCTGCAGATATTCCTCCGATAATATATTTCTGCAGAATGACAAAGATTATTATCACCGGAATCATCGAAACAACTGACGACGAAATGACACTGGACCAATCTATTCTTGTCGTTCCGATGTAATTCCTTATTGCAACCTGAATTGTAAAATTATCCTGATCAGACAGAACAAGCATAGGCAGCAGATAATCATTCCATCGCCACATAAATGAGAAGATTGTGAGAGTAACAAAGGATGATGTCTGAAGCGGCATCATGACACGGGTGAATATCTTCGCCTCATTTGCCCCATCGATTCTTGCAGCTTCTACAAAAGAAGATGGAAGACTCATATAGCTCTGCCTGAAGAGAAATATTCCTGTCGTACTTGTTACTACAGGGAGTATGACTCCGAAAATGTTATTGTACAGTCCCAATGCGCTTATCACAGAAACCTGAGGAATAGTAAGTGTCTCACCAGGGATTAGCGTGCCAAGAAGGAAAATACCAAATACGAAGTTCACATATTTCAGCTCATTCCTGTATATTGCAAGCGCATACCCGCACAGACTGCTGATTGCAAGAGTTATCAGTGTACCGACAATAGCTAAGAAGAAACTGTTATAGACATATCTCATAAAACCATCATCAAGAATATTCTGATAATGAACCAACGTAGGATCTGCTGAAAATAAATGCAGCGGATAGCTAAAAAGTTCATTCGGCTGTTTGAAAGATGAAAGTATCAGCCAGATAATCGGGAATACACAGAGAAATGCAACAACAAGCATCATGATTGTAAGTGGAACAGAGTAACGCTGTCTAAGAGTTTTCATACGTTTTCCCCTCCCTTGTTGCTCAATTTGAACTGGAGAAAAGCGATAATCGCGAAGAAAATCGCAATTATAAAAGATATAGCGGAACCATATCCGTACTGCATCTGCGAAAAGCCGCTTGTGATAATATACTGGATTATAAAAACTGTTCTTACTCCAGGCCCACCCTGTGTGATTCCCTGTACAACCGCATATTCCTTAAGAAGATTGATTGATGAAAGGAAGAAGACAAGGAATGTAGTCGGAGCAAGAAGTGGCAATGTAATACGCAAAAATGTCTGTAGCGGACTGCTTCCATCAATCTCCGCAGCTTCATACATCTCACCAGATATGCTTTTGATTCCACCGATATAGAGAATCATATTGAATCCGAGAGATGACCAGTTGGAAGCAAAACTTATAACAAATGTCGCCAGCTTTGAATTCAGTGCCCAGTCAAGAGGCTGGAATCCAAGACTCTGGATAATGTAATTTACAAGTCCATATTCTGTTGAGAACATCCAGTTTATTGTTACACCGACAACGAGAGATGAAAGCAGGACAGGAATGTATATCAATGTCCTTATAAATCCTTTCATTGCCACTTTTCTGCTGCATGCGAAAACAGCAATTATAAGAGGCAGAAATACACGGAAAGGAAGGCTGAATACTGTATATACGAGTGTCCGTCCGATAGCATCCCAGAAATAGGAATCCTTCAGGACTGCCTTATAATTATTCAGTCCGACAAAATTCATCGTCTTCCATCCATCATAATCCGTAAAGGAAAAGAAAATGCTCAGGACAAAAGGAACAAGGAAAAATATAGTGAATAATGCAAGACTTGGTGTGACAAATAGCCAAAAAGCTTTCGTATGCTTCAAGCTTGAATGTTTGATTCTCATCAGAATATCTCCTTAACAAAGGAACGGGGAGTGACCTCCCCGATTAATCACACGGTATACTTAAGCGACCACCCTGATTTATCTGCCAGCCTCTTGGCAAATCCATCAAGCGCTTCCTGAGGTGTCAGATCACCATATACCGCCTGCCTGAGTGCATCTCTGTACTCATTGTCGTAGTAATTTCTCCACATGGAGCTCTCATCAATATTGAAGGCATCCTGTACGTTTGCGGCTTCAGCCTGCATGACAGCATAATCACTGGCTATCTTCTCATCAGAAGGCTCATAGATTATGTCTTTGAGAGAAGAAAGACCTTTATCGAGATTGAGGAATTCCTGGAAATGCTCTTCTTCATAGAACCATGTCAGGAAATCATATGCGAGCTCCTTGTTCTCTGCTTCTTTTGGAACTGCGAATCCAGTACCGCCGAGAATTGCCGATCTGCTTCCATCCGGTCCGACAGGAGATGGGATGACACCCCATTCGAAATCCTTGATATTCTGCGTATACGGATTGTAATTCCAGGAACCGGAGAAGAAGATTCCCACAAGACCATTTGTAAAATAATCTGATGGATTATCCGATGTGCCACCAGCCCAGACAGCCTTTGGCATTACGCTGTTGTTCCACTCGACAAACATCTCGAGCGCTGCGACAGAACCAGGTCCATTGACTGTAACAGCAAAGGAGTCCCCTTCCTTCTCGACCATGGAACCACCATAAAGATACATAAGATTATCATATCTTGCTCTGGAACCATCCATAGCAATTCCATACCTGACTCCACCTTTCTCCTGAAGAATCTGGGCATTCTCCCTGAACTCTTCCAATGTCCAAGGATCCTCCACTGTCGGTGGTTCGATACCAGCTTTCTCAAATGCTGTCTTGTTGTAGAAAACATTGGTTATAGTGAATTCATATGGCAGACAGTAATTTGCAGTTGTATTGTAATCCTCGCTGATGATAGTCAGAGCCTGAGGTTCAAATATGCTGATATCAATAACATCTCCAAGATCCTCGAATTCATCAGGATACAATCTGGTAAGCCTTGTAGTGACAATAAGATCAGGCAGATCCCCGTTCTTTGCCATCAAAGGGAAGCGCTGCAGCTGATCATCGTCGGGGATGATGAGAGTATCAAGCTGAACTCCTGACTCATCTGCCCATTTCTGCAGCATAGTGAACAAGGAATCACCTTCGCCTGGTTCGCTGGTAAGCATAACCTGCAACGTATCAGAAGATTCTGCTTCACCAGCACCGGATGCGAAGAGCATTACAGAAACAAGAAGTACTGCAATAACCGAAAATGCTTTTCTCATGAAAAACCTCCTTTATCAGAGAGAAACTCAGTAAAGCCCTCTGCTGAAAAACCTTCATATGTTTCTTTTCTGCCACAGACAGAAAGACCATAATCTGTGATTCTGATTTCCCCGTAGCCGGGATCGCTGAATATGATTTCAGAAGAGCAGATTCTTGCGTCGGAAGAAAGAAGAGATGATGTGAAAAGCTCAAAAGGAATGCTGCTGCCTGCCATCCTGATAAGCCAATGGGTATTATTACCCCTGCTGATGAGTTCTCTTCCCATGTTTCCACCTTTGGTTGTTATACTCAGCCCATTTGAAGCAAATATCCCTATCTTTACCCCGTTCTGGCATTCAGCAAACGCCCAATTCCCCTGATAATCGGTCCTTTTAAACTCAAATGACGGCCAGTAGCAATGTGTGAAATCAACAGGACAATCCGCTGGTATCTGGAAACAGACTGACACCAGACCTCGGTACTGATAAACGCGAGGCAGAATAGAGGATCCAGCCCAATAAGACGGTCTGGCTTTGCCAAAAATAGCAAATTCACCTGGATGGTTTATCCATATATGCTCATCGGCACTGACAACAGCATGTACAACATCTTCCTGTTTTCCAGGTTTATATATTTTATAACCATTAACAGCAGACAGCAGATATTCCGATGTCTTATATACAGTGACATTCGCAGGATTTACAGAACCATTTGTCATCTTAAGATAGACAGCTCTGCCTTTTCCCAGTCTTGCAAATTCAAGATTATCCCCACTGCATTCATAATCACTGAGAGCAAGAGAAACCACTCCTTTACCTGCATGCGATTCATTTCCGAGCCCATATGCAATCCAATTCATGAAAGATGTGCAGTTCGAATGATTTCCCATGAGTTCTTTAAGATATGTCCTTCCGCTTGTTGTACTGAAAACACCATTCACAGATGTCAGTGCAAGAAGCCTGAAAATATAATCAAGGCCTCTTCTTGCCCATGTCCTGACTTCAGAATCCTCAGCCATAGCATAGAGAGAAGCGAAACCTAATGAATCAATCGGAAGGTATGGAGGGCTGTTCCACTCTGAGAATCCAGTTTTAAAGAAACAATCGAACCACACTGCAAGGAGATTTTTTGCCTTACCTACCATTTCCTTACCTGTCATGCCGCTGTTCGTGAAAATCTCATCAGGATAGAGTTCTCCCGCCAGAAGCTGCGACGTATGGAACATAAGCTTATGGTTCTCCGACCAGAAGCACATAGCATCACTACCAGCCTCATCCATCCAGTATCTGAACGAAAGAAGGCATTTCTTGATGGCAGAAAGCAGCTCTTCTGAAAGTTCTCCTGAAAAGTGGCGGATGATATAAGGAAAATATGGAAGATAGAAATCAGAACAATCACAGCGTCTGTTTATGAAATCCACCTGATACCAGAGAAGTTCTTCAGCCTCCTGTATATCTCCATCACTCATAAGTATGGCAACTGCTCTGTTTGCATTCATTTCACCATGTTCTGCCAGAAACTGGAAACATTGCCTTTTCCTGCCTTTTACGTCCGAAAGTGCTCTGGTGATAAATGAAACCGGAAAGTTCTCAAAGCATCTCGTTGTCTCTATTCTTATATCCTGAGCATAAGCCGTTACCCCGAATCTCAGGAATCCCAAAGGGAAGCTTTCACAAGGACCCAAATCTGAGATATCTGAATACGGGCTGAAATGAGCAGTTCTCCGACACAGTACACCCGCTTCTTCATTTTCTTCTGTTGCACCTTCCAGTTCTATATCAATGGAATCAGCAAAATCATTATCCATATAAAGATACACATTGCCGGATTTATAGCATGTCCGTGTAAAAGCCAGACTTTCCAGTGCTTTCTCATGCTTTTCCAGTATCTCAGGCGATCTGTCACCCAGAGGAATGATCTGATAAATCGATGAAGTACAAGTCAGGAATCTAAGTGAAACGCGGCATTCTGTGTCCCGTTCTGCATAATCATCTGCAATGATAATGAATACATGACGCCCCTTCTCCAGCTTTATATCAAAGGTTTCTTTTTCAAATTTGTTTCTGATATAAGGAAGGAATGAACGGACAACATTGCCATCGATATAAAGAAATGCCCCACCTGAGACATTCCATTCTGCTCTTGCTGATATATCCTCATCAGCTTCTACAATCGTAACGGCCGCCACTGTAACCCGGGAAGGTGTCGGATAATCTGCAATCTCTCCAATTACAGGATCTCCGAAAGGTGCTCTGTAATATAATCTGTGTTCAGATCCAAGCAGAGAGAGGCATCCTCCTGGCTGCAGATCAATAAACGCTGGGCAAGGAATACCGGATTTTCTTATTTCTTCAGCATAAATTTCCCGCATTGGATTTATGGCTTTATCACCAGCATCCACAAGACGGACATGCGCAGGAACAGAAACAGCTTCTGCCCGTACTTCGCTCTGCAGCCATCTTGTCAGATACCCATTATCCAATGTGCTTCTCAGAAAATTCATGTTGTTATCCTATCTCAAAAGGAATGATTTTCTACTCATAATCTGACCAGATTCTATTGAATATAATCATATTCTGACCTATATATCAAAATATGCTTAAATACCCCATCTTCTATTTTTCAGAGAAATTCAGGATAAATCTGAATAGAGAAACAGATCCCCTATTCATAATGTTTGATTATTCTCTTCGTTCACATAGCGTAAGCATGAAAGAACCACATAAGCATGATTTCTATGAGATTCTGATACCACTGGATGAAGGGAATGCTCATCTTGTAGAAGGAACATATTACAAGCTCTGTGCAAATGATATTCTTCTGCTACGTCCTGGGCTCAATCATATGAGTATATATGAAAAGACAAAAACCAAGATCTCAAGCAGAATCCTCATAGATTTCAATCTCTTTACTGAAGTACCGGGATTACAGCTGCAGTTGGAGAGAATGCTTAAGCCTTTTCAATCAGATATCCCTGTTTTCCGTTTTCCCAGTGAGGTTCTTGCCCTGATAATCAGAAATCTCAATGATATATTCATCTGTGGAAAAACAAAAAGAAATGGGTGGGAAATAGAGTATTACACTTTATTTCTGGATTTTCTCAGAATAATATCCACATCTACTCATTTGAGTAAGTATTCGGGAAAAAAGACAGATGCCTCAATTGAACAGAAAATATATACAATATGCAGATACATACAAAGATATTCAAACGAGGAAATAAGCCTTCCAGAAGTCGCAGAAGAATTCGCAATGAGCGAATCATACCTTTCAAGAGCGATGAAGAATGTGGCTGGAATGACATTCCTGGAATATCTTCAGATAATACGTACAAGAAATGCCATGCTTCAAATCACATTCCAGCCGAAAGAGAAGATGAAGAACATTCTCATAGATTCCGGTTTTACCAGTGTTGCGCAATTCAACAGAGTCTTTAAGAACATAACGGGCCTATGCCCTACTGATTTCAAAAGACTTTCCCGTGATGAACAGCTACGGATAACTGAACACATCGATCCGGATAAAGGAGAAGATATCGAAAGAATTCCTCCGATGAAATAGGCAGGAAATAAATAATCATATTACTCATCAACAAAAGAATCAGTAGAAATGAATAAGTCCACATCATCCAGCTTCATAGGGCATATCAGCGGCCTAGAATCTATAGAATACGCCCACATGTGCATATAGCGCATATTCTCCGAATTTCATCGGACTATTAATGTCATCAATATGATAAGCAATCGGATAGAGCATTTCTCCACCAAAACCTACACCAAGGCCAAAGTTATCGAAGATGATATGGGCCATTGCATCGAAATAGGGCCCCGTGGAAATAACTGAATTGAAGCTGCCATCCTGAGCTTTATGTTCCTGTACGATTAGAACAGAACCAACAGCCAATGCCAATTCCAGATCTTCCTCGATTACAGGATAAACAATAGCGATACCTATTCTGCCTCCACCTTGCTCTAAAGGTCTATGGAAGAAATCGCCATCACCTCCAACAGGGAACGATATGAAGCTAGCTGCAAAATCAACACCTCCCTTGAATGTAGAATCGGTGAATTCAAAGACGAAAAGGCCATGCAGCGAGAGATTAAAGCCCCCTGCTGGCTTTGTATAGACTCCGCTATCTGTCTCGCTAGTAGGCATGGCTTGAGGAGTGAACACATATCCGAGACATGGACCTATTCGGAAATCTGTAGCGCTGAGAGGAAGAACCATCAGAATGAGAACGGTAGCAATCATAATCTTTTTCATACATCCTCCACAGAAACGATTACATCATCAGATGTATCATCAGGTGTACCATTCAGGCATCTGACGGATGTAAATCCAGCATCTTTGTTCCAGTTGCTTCCTTTGTTTACGAGTGCCCACTCCTCAGCATTTCCCTCAAAGTTGAAAGATTTCAGATCTCCGCATCTGAGGAACGCTTCATCTCCAATTGCTGTGACAGAGATTGGAATAGTAATTTCCTCAAGCCTTGAGCAATCTCTGAAAGCCCATGAACCGATATAAGAAAGTCTGCTATTTTCTTCAAATTCAATGTTTCTCAGATTAGCAGAGCCATCAAAAGCACCATAGTACTCATTCGGCATGAATGGGTTGTAACTGCTGATCACTACCCCATTAAGTGTTGTAAGCGAAGCTGGCAGCTTGATATTCTGAAGCGCTGTGCACTTGTAGAATGCGCCACCACCGATAGCTTCAAGCCCTTCTACGAACTCAATTGACATGAGATTCGTGCATTCCCGGAATGAGAATATATCGATAGTATCAAGAGAAGATGGAAGGACAAGACGTTCCAGAGCTTGTCCTCTGAAAGCTTCATTACGGATTGTCGTAACTCCATCCTCCACGATTATCGTCTCTGCCTCCGGATATGCCGTGAACAGGTTTTTCCTAGAATTCCACTCATTTCCTATTATCAGGCCATCATCAGGGCTTATCCGTAACACATTCGCTTCAACCTCTGTATCAGCATTGTCTTTGTCAGTGAAATCCAGAAAACACTTGTTGCACAACAATCTTTCACCCTTTACATTCACTGTGATGTCTGAATGCCTGCACATTAGAGTGTTATCAATCAGCGTTGTGAAGAAATCACAAGATGAGAATATAAGCGAAGCAAGCAAAAGGCAAACAATACGGAATACTTTCATGTAATCCCCCTCTGCAATATATTCTAATTTAGAATCTTACAATAGTATTTGAGCGGTCACAATACGCAATTATTATCTATCGATTGTATTGATACTACAGATCAGCCTTCTCCTCATAAGAACTATAAGGACTCCGAATATCATGAATCCTTGACGGATATACAATGTAGATATACGCTATAAATCAGGAAGGAACAAGAATGATTTCTACAGTATCAAGATGGGGCAATTCTCTTGGCGTGAGAATTCCCAAAGAGATAGCGGAGTCATCAGGGATTGCAGAGGGGGATAAAATAGAAATAACGAAGGCTTCCGATGGAAGTATAATCATGCAGAGACAAAAAAAGAAAAAAACGGACCTGAAAGCCTTTGGGTTGCTCCATGATTATGCGAATCCAGAACTGATTCCACTTGAGAAAAATGCATTCGGCAGAGCTATGGAAGAAAAATACGGCAAGGATAAGCAGAATGTACATTGATACAAATTATATTCTGAGATATCTGCTTAATGATATCCCCGAACAGGCACAGAAAGCCTCCGATGTCATTTCAGAAGGTTGTAATACCTATCCGGAAGTAATTCCGGAAGTCATATATGTACTGAACAAAATATATGGAATAGGCAGAAAGCAAGTTTCAGCAGTATTGCTAAATCTGCTGGATGACATCTCAATAGAAAGGAAAGAGCAGATCAAAGAAGCTCTCTCCATATATGCTGATACGAAATTTGATTATGTGGATTGCATTCTTCTTGCCGGCTTTAGCAAATGTGGAGAAGATTTTCTGTCATTTGACAAAAAACTTATGAACAGGAAAAAGAACAACAAGAAATAAAAATCACCGTAGATGCCACTTTAACTATTATGGAGATATTGTATTCATACCTCCATTACCATTTCGGGGCAGAAGGAAAACGAGATTCTAAACAACTTCACTGATCGCACTGATACCACAGTTCGGCTTTTCCAAATCTTGCGACATCGCCCTTCCTGAAGCCCTTTTCTTCGTATCCACCTTTGATTGTTCCGTCCAGAAGACCCTCTGTCAGCCTCAGGTAGTCATGAATCAGAGCTTTGTCGATAACAGCTGTTTCATGACCGATGGCAAGTACGTCGAAGTCCGTTTGTCTTTCCCAAAGCTTGGCAAGTGTCTTATGGTATTTTTCTATAAGCGAGGTGTTGTTATCTTTCTGACGGGAAAGGATGATGGAATTATTGACAGTGTCTCCGCTGAAAAGGATTCTTCTTGAGGTATCCAGAAAGCAGATGCTGCCTTCTGTATGCCCTGGAGTATGAATACATTCAAAGGTCCTGTTTCCCAAATCAAGAACAGAGCCATCATCTATACTGAGGAATGAAAATTCACAATCCGGTTCAGGAGAAGGAATAAGAGAAAGCATCTCCTCTACATGTCCAGGATTTCTCACAGGACCTCTGCTCTTAACATAGTTTTTCCGGAATTCATTATCTCTTTTAAATCCGAAAATCTCAGCGGAGGCGTCTTCATCATTCATATAGATACTGCAATCCTTGAAATGATAGATACCACCTGTGTGATCGGGATGGGAATGCGTAAGGAAAACGGAAAGGGGCTTTTCAGTAACACTCTCTGCTACTTTTCTGATATCCCCTAACCCGCAGCCTGTATCAATGATAGCGGCACGTTTATCGCCTTCCACGACAAAAGCATTAACAAGATTGAACTCGTTGATACACCACGTGCCGCCTGCAATCTCAGTAATAGTCTGTCTTAACATAGAAGTTCTCCCATGCCGGAGCATGGGAGCATTGGTTTCAGCCTTCGTTCTTCATTGAGAACGGCTGTCTTGTATTCTCAAGAACATCTCTCCAGAGCGAACCTTCGATATCGACATGGCTGCGTTTGGATACAGCGACCTTGATAGGTACATATACGAACTGATTGTTCACCCTTGAAGCGATGCACTGTGTCTTTCCAGCCATTGCCGCATGGACAGCATGGGCTCCGATTCTTGCACAGTAGATAGAATCATAGCTATCTGCAGGGGCTGAACGGATGATGTATGACGGATCTATGTACTTGATTGTTGTTGAAATGCCCTGTTCAGAGAAATACTCTTTCATAGCATTCTTCAGGAATATTCCAATATCATGGAACTTGAGATTGCCAGAAGCATCCGTCTCATTTGTCTTCGGAAGGAATTCCTGACCAGCACCCTCTGCAATGAGAATAACAGCATGCCCTCTCTCCAGAAGACGTCTCTTGACGTTCTCAAGAAGTCCGTTAGGTCCTTCAAGATCAAATGGAGACTCAGGAATCAGACAGAAGTTGACATCTGACTGTGCAAGAGATGCGTTTGCAGCAATAAAGCCAGACTCCCTGCCCATGACCTTCACAAGGCCGATTCCATTGATTGCACCTGTTGCTTCAGCATGTGCTCCTCTGATAACAGGAACAACCTGGGCGACAGCTGTATCGAAACCGAAGGAAGCATCGATGAAGGAGAGATCGTTGTCGATAGTCTTAGGAACACCTACAACAGCAATCTTCAAGCCTCTTCTCTTGATTTCCTCGCCAATATCCTGAGCACCACGGAGAGTACCATCACCACCGATAGCGATAAGAATGTTAATGTTCATTCTCTCGAGAGAATCAACAATCTCCTCCACCTGCTTTCCACCACCACGGGCAGAACCAAGGATAGTACCGCCTTTTTCCAGGATATCATCGACGACATCCGGATCGAGAGGAATCACAGGCCATGGAGAGTTTTCCAGAAGTCCCAGATAACCATACTGGATGCCAGAGATTCTTCTTACACCATAGCGGTACCAGAAACAGCGGACGACAGACCTGATAACGTTATTCAGTCCGGGGCAAAGACCACCACAGGTACAGATTGCCGCATGAACATGGGCTGGGTTGAAATAAATCTTCTCCCTCGGTCCTGCTATCTCAAGAGTATCGGAATGAAGCAACTCGGACTTGCCTCCGATTTCCTCCGCTTCAATTGAGAAGAGAATGCGGTCACTATCGCGAACATAATCCGCAAGTCCATCGCCTCCTCTCTTGGACATTCTGATCGGAGAGCTGAGCTTGGCTGGCCCTAGCGTCTCGATGGTGAAATCGTACTGTGACTTATCTGCTATAGTACTCATTTTTCATCCTCCATGAGGAGCCTGACAGAAGCAGTGAAGTCCTCGAATTTTCTCTCTGCCTCCATCTTCACCTCAGACTGGAATTCCCTATATAGGGAAATAAATTTCTTCGCAAAAGGTGTAAGCGATGCACCTGTACGCTCCGCTCCGCCTTTTTTTCTGTCCAGGACCGGACGCCCCAGACTTTCTTCAAGAGAATCGAGCATTCCACGTGCCTTTGTATAAGACAAGCCCATGCTCCTTGCAGCTGAAAGCAGCGAACCCGTCTTCTCGACACCTTCAAGAAGCCAGAGAACTCCCGCTCCCATGAACTTCTTTCCTTCTTCATCGAGAATGTAGAGTTTCGTGCTCAGTTCCATATCTCTCCTGCTGCTTTATAGACAGTATCAACAAGTTCCTCAAGACCTTCAGGTTCTACAGAACAGTATGCCAGACGCAATGTTCCACCCATGATGTTGATAACACCGATCTGATACTTATCCAAGAGATAGGTCCTCAGCTCCTCAGCACTTCTGCCATGGGTATCGAAAGCCATGAAATAACCGGAATTGAAAGCATAAGGAGTGAGAAGGGTCTCATTCTCATGCTTCTTCACAGCATTGCGGACTATTTCATAGCGTTTCTTCATCTCGCTATAAACTGCAGCTTTATCCTCATTATAATGTATTCCGTGCTCCATTGCCTCAACAATCAGAGACTGGCCAGGTCTGTCACAGTTAGATACTGTACATCTGATAAGGCCGAGCGTCTTCTTTGTAAGCGCATCGAGATGAGCATCGGTAAAGCCCTTGGATGCATATGTGATGAATCCTACTCTGAATCCCCAGACCATCTCCTCTTTTGTAGCAGCATCCCCCTTTACAGCGAAGATATTCTCATGGGCATCAGCAAAGTATGAGAAGGGAGATTCTTTCTCCGTCTCTTCCTCAAAGAAGAGCCCGAAATAGGCATCATCGGAGAGTACAAGGACTTTCTTTCCTGTATCAGCAACTTCCACTACAGCTTCAACAATCTTTTCAGCTTCCTCTTTTGAAGGGGTATAACCTGTAGGATTATTGGGGAAATTAAGTATGATTCTTGCCCTCTCGCCCTTCACTGAAAGCAGAGCTTTTTTCATGCCTTCAATATTGAACCCGCCATCTGAGCCATAGAATGGGAAGAGTACAGGCTCTGCACCGATAAGATCACGGAAGATCAGATCATAGTTATCCCAGAAAAGGTCAGGGCAGACAATCTCATCGCCTTCTGCGACAAAGAGCCTTGCCGTCATACTGATAGCATGTGTCAAACCACCGGTAACGATAGGAAGGGAGAACTTCTTACCTTTCAAAGCAGGATTCTTCTCAATCATGCTATCACGCCAGAGAGCACGGAGCTTCTTATCGCCACCGCCAGGAGCATAGGAGAAAATCTGTGATGGTTTGAATACCCCATCCTTGAATGATGACCAGATATCTCTCAGAAAGAAAGGTTCACCGTTTTTAGTAGCCAGTCCGACTGTAGCGTTGAATTTCTTTGCTTTCTCCTTGGCCTCATCACTTTGGGCGACGATTCCTTTGGGAAAGTACATTCTTCTGCCTGTCGGAGAGAGAAAGCCATACGCAATGCTGTCAGAAAGTGTTCTGTTCAGCTCTTCAGCAAGGATATTCATAAGCAGCCTCCATCTTTACTTATACATTATTTTTCATCTTCTGGACACTAGAGGAGAAACATCTGTCCATTCTCATCGGACTCCGTCTCCGCCTTTTCCTGCCCTAGCATCTCCAAGAACTCATCCTCGCTTACGATTTTCACACCAAGCCTCTCAGCCTCAGCGCGCTTAGATCCTCCGCCTTCACCTGAAAGAAGATGTGTCGTCTTACCTGTTACGGAACTGACTGTACGCCCACCCCGCTTCTCGATTTCCTTAAGTGCTTTTGTACGTGGATTGAAATGCTGGAAAGAACCTGTAATGCACCAGACCTGTCCTGCAAAGACCTGTTCATTCTCCTCTTCATCCTTTTCATCTTCTTCAGCAGACATATGAACACCTGCTTTCCGCAGCGCTTCGATAGTCTCCCTGAGCCTTTCTGAAGAAAAAGCCCTGATGATACGCTCTCCCGTAACCGTGCCAAATCCAGCAATGGAGGAAAAAGCTTCTGTATCATTACGGTCTACTGCATTCAGAATCTTATCAATCGAATCAAAGCCATTCTTTACGAGGATTTCAGCGCTTTTCTTGCCTATATCAGCAACACCAAGAGCAGAGAGAACAGTAGCAAAAGGTCTGGAAAGACTTTCCTTAACACCTTTCTGCAGCAGTTCTATGCTCTTATCTCCAAAACCGGGAAGGCCTGCTGCTTTCTGAAAATCAGCAGTATATATATCCTCTATATTCCTAAGCAGTCCGGCATTGTACAGAAGCTCAACAGTCTTCGGCCCCAGCGTTACGATATCCATCTCATCGACAGAGGCGAAATAAGCGATACGCCCTTTTACCTGATCGGGGCAATCATAGTTCTGACAATACTGCAAACCACCGACCTGCACGACTGGAGAATGACAGCAGGGACAGTCCAGAGGCATTTTATAAGTAGTATTCCCTTCATTGTTTTTCTCTGTCACGCTCTCGACTGCAGGAATGACATCCCCACGTTTTGAGACTGAGACAGTATCCCCGATAGCGAGCTCAAGTTCATCGATATATTCCTGGTTATGCAGTGTTGCCCTTCTGATGGTCGAACCACCGAGTTTTGTAGGAGTTATCTCAGCAACAGGAGTTATACGTCCCGTACGTCCGACCTGCACCGTGATATCCAGAAGCTTCGCCTCCGCCTGCGGTGCTTCGAATTTGTAAGCAATTGCCCAGCGCGGATGGTGCTCTGTATAACCGAACTTCTCTCTTACACCGAGTTCATTGATTTTGAAGACAAGACCATCTATCTCATAAGGCAGATTCTTTCTTTCTGCAGTCTTCTTTTTTATGAATTCATCAATTTCCTCAAAGCTGTAAGCCTCTCCCTCAAGGCCTGCATCATCAAGCTTCTTTCTGGCTTTCTCCTTATCTGAATCAAAGAAAGCCAGATGGGGATTGATACGGAAACCCAAAGAACGGAGATATGAAAGAATGTGAAGATGGTCCGAAGGCGTCTCTGCCTTATTGCTCCAGAATCCCTCATAACAGAAAATTGTCAAAGGAACCCGGCAGGCTTCACTGCTCTTCTGCCGCCGTACTGTACCAGCTGCCAGGTTGCGTGGATTGGCAGCTTTCTTTGCTTCATCAGCCTCAGCAGCATTCAGACGCTCAAAATCAGCCTTCTCGAGATAGACCTCTCCACGTACTGCGATATCAACAGGCTCGGGAAGAGAAAGAGGAACAGAATGCATCGTCATGATATTGGGAGTGACATCATTGCCGACCTCCCCGTTTCCTCTTGTGACAGCACGTACAAGTATGCCTTTCTCATAATACAGTACCATGGAGATACCATCTATCTTCTCTTCCGCGGCAAAAGATAGTGCACCGCCTTCTTTCTGTATTGAGCGTGAGAAGAATTCCAGTACAGCCGCATCTGAATAGGCTTTATCAAGCGAAAGGACTGGAATGGTATGCTTTACTTCAGGAAAGTCATTTGTGAGGTCCGAACCAACACGCTTTGTCGGGGAATCAGGATGCTGCAGTTCCGGATGCTCTTTCTCCAGAGCTATAAGCCTATCAGTGAGTCTGTCATATTCATTATCTGAAACGAGTGAAATACCTTCTTTATAGTATTTATCCTGATACACTTTCAGCTCTTGGGTGAGCTTATCTATCTCTTCCTTAATGCTCATGCCATGATAATAGCATAAATCGGGACATTTCTGCCCTGACTATGCATAACTTGGCTTTCTCAAAAAAATGCCGATTGTCAGCAAATCACCTCTGTCAAATACTTCCAGATGAGAGTATCTCTCTCAGGAGGTTTTATGAAAAAGGTACTTGTTCTTTTCCTGATAGTGCTTTCTCTTATCCCCATATTCGGAGAAGAGAATCAGGAAGGCGCGGAGAGTTCTGGTATATTCCACAATCCGTGCAGCATCCGGAAAATGCAGAAACTTTCAATAATCTGCCAGTCTATACGACAGAGCCTGCTATCCTTGGCGAGAAAGTCTTCCACGGCATCAACGTCGCATCCGGCGCAACTGTCACAAAGGAAATACTTCTGAAGGAAAACAACGTCATCGATATTACAAGCTATGGCGCTGAAGCTGGCTTTGAGGCAGATGCTGTAAAGAATACAGATGCCATCAACAAAGCCATGGAGGATCTTTCCGCACAGGGAGGCGGAACAGTCATAGTTCCAGATGGTCTTTTCAAGATGTATACGATTGTCCTGCAGAGCAATGTAAACATTCTTCTCAGCGACAATGCCATAATCCTCGGAGCACGCCCGGGCGTTGATGGAGGCAACTATCTCGAACCGGAAGTGAATATCTACTTCGGACTTCAGGATCACGGACACTCCTTCCTCCGCAACAGCATGATTTACGGCAATGATGTCGAGAATGTCATGATTTACGGCGAAGGGCTCATCACAGGCAGTTACATCGACAAAAGAGACTACACATACTTCACAGTCTCCAAAAACGATGCAGAAGATCCTGTCATGCGTACTCAGCCTGGTTATCAGGGAGAGTGGAATCCTCCTGATGACATTGATACATTAGCAGACCAGGGATATCGTTCAGAAGAAATAAAATGGAACAATGCGACAAAATCCATCGCAATCATCAACTCCAGCAATATCGTTCTCAGTGGTTTCGACATGAGAGAAGCAGGACACTTTGCCATAATCACAGAAGGATGTGACAATATCCTCATTGAAAATATGGTAATTGATACGAACCGCGATGGTATCGATATCGATGGAACACGTGATGTGACAATCCGTGACTGCTGGGTCAACGCTCCAACAGACGATGCTATCTGTCTTAAAGCTTCTTTCGGTACGGGCATGCTCGATCCGACCGAGAACGTCCTCATCTACAACTGTGTTGTCAGCGGCTATGATGCAGGTTCTGTTCTGGAAGGTACATTCCTTGAGAACAGGCTTGAAGCTGACTGGAACGTAAATGGAAGAATCAAGCTGGGAACAGAAGGAACATGCGGATTCGACAGAATAACGATTGCAAACATCCTCTTTGCACGCAGCGAAGGCTTGAGCCTCGAATCAGTTGATTGTTCCAATATGACGAACATCATTGCAACAGATCTGACAATGTACAACATCACGGATGCTCCTGTTTACATCCAGATCGGCGACAGAAGCAGATACCCGGTTATAGGAAATTCCACAGATGAAACTGTAAAGCCAGCTGTAAGCGTGAGAAAGAACAACCCTGAATATGTTCTCCCGAATATTCCAGGCAAGTATCATTCCTTCCCTGTTTACCGTTATGCCCCTGCCACGAATTATCAGGACATAACACTTGATGATGGTTCATATTTCCATTTCCCGAATCCGGAAGATCCGATCTACATCAACACACAGAACTTCTATACAGACCCGGATACAGGAAAGAACTATGCTTATCGCTGGGAGGCGACAAGGGAAACTTATGTCGTCGACAGAGGCCATGAGCTCTCCGATCAGGATCTCTATGCATATGGCAATGCAATCGGCGGAGGCTATGCTACTGCTGCAGATATCTACATTGCGAATGTCAAAGCTGTAGATGTAAACCCACGTTTCCCTATTCTCATCGCAGGACATCCTTCCAGTAAGGTAAAGAATGTCACCCTTGAGAATTTCGATATAACATATCGTGGAGGCCTTACTGTAGAAGATGCTGTTGACCAGAGACAGATCCAGATGACATATAGACTAAGCGAAGGTCATATCCCTGAATACACAAGAACTGTCGCATGGCTTGCCAACTCTTCAGGAAATCTTCCAAGGGTTGAGTGGGATCCGGAAACAGGAAGCTGGATTGATAGCCCATACAATGTACCGGAAAATATCCGCGATTATCCGGAATCATCTCATTATTCAATCCTTCCAGCCTATGGACTCTATGCACGTCACGTCGATGGTCTTGAGATGAACAACATCAAGCTCAGCTATGCTTATGAGGATACACGTCCTGCTGTCGTACTCGATGATGTAGCAAACGTCACCATCGATGACAGCTCAGATTTCATGAATGCAGAGGGAAGCGTAGATGTCGTCCTCGTTCAGCACAACTGGAAGAGAAGAGCCGGATTTGAGTTCGTTCCGAACGAACCATATTTCAGTACATCTGTCACAAATGCTGATATCTCTGACAACCTCGAGATAGAAGAAGCTGTTGTAGATGCCCCAGAACCGGGAACACCACAGGATGATCTCTACAGCTATCCTACAAATGCCATTGCCGATGAAAGCTATAAAGCTGAATACATGGCAAGGACCAGAGAACTTCCGAGGACTGTCTGGAGACCTTTCTTCTGTCCTATGACAAATAAGACAGCATCAGCAGGAGATACAGTTCGCTTCACAATGGAGACTATCAATCCTGCTGACCAGTATGAAGAAGGAAAGACATATCCTGTGACAATCACAGCATCAGGACTTCCAGAAGGTGCAATCTTTGAAAAAAACACATTCACCTGGACTGTCCCTTCTGACGCTGCCGGCTCCTATCCTATCGTCTTCACACTCTCCGATGGCATGAATACAGCCGATAAGACTGTCGTCATCTCAATAGAGTAAGTGTAAGAAACTCTCCATAGCCACCCGTTAAATCGGGTGGCTTTTATTTCACCAAGATGATATTCTTTTGCCATGGCAGATCGTAAGAATTTTTCGCGTTACAATATGAAATGCGGCATCCTTCTTCATGCAAAGGAAGGAAGTGTACGCATTTCCGACCTGAAGCTGCCGGAACTGGATTCGCGATACCTAGTGCTGACTGGAAGTGATCTTCCAGGCAACAACAGCATAAATTTCTTCGGACGATCCATGCCTCTGATAGCAAAAGAGACAATCTCCTATCCGGACCAGATAGTCCTTGCTCTTTTTGCACCCGACTATGAATCCGCCGCTCTGACCATGAGAGAGATAAGCCTGACAACCGAACCGCTGAAAGAAACCCCGGAACCTGCAACTCTACCGGACAGTCTTGAATACAGCTGGGGAGAGATGGACGATAACGCAGAAGGCAGATTCAAGGAAGTCACAACCGAATTCAATCTCACGAGAATAGCCAGACCAAACAGGAAGCTCTACACTGTCACAGCATGGCTGGAAGGCTCAAACATGCACATCGAGGCACCTTCACAGTGGGTTGAGCTGATAAGAGATACCGTAGAGAGAGCAACAGGCTACCCGAAAAGAAATATAATAGTCCATCTTCTCTCTTATACTGCCAAGCACGATGAATTCCTGATTGAGCCAGCAATACTGGCTGCTATCGCGGCAACAGCGACAATACGCACAGGTCTTCCTTCTGAGATACGGGAAGAGTGCTTTTTCTCCCGTCCTACAGTCTCTGTGAAAAGAAGAGTATTGCTGGATGAGGATATGAAGCCACAGTTTGAAAGCGCGGAGATGTCAGTTGACCAAGGAGCTTTCGCCTTTTTGCCGGAAGAGTATCAGAGACAAGCTATGACCGGCCTGATTCCACCTTATCCTCTGAAAGGTTTCAGAGGAAGCGTTAAAATCATCTCATCCCCGTCTCAGCCAGCCGCTTTCTGCGGTTCCTTAGGATACTCCGAAGCACTAGCCTCAACCGAGTATCATATTTCCAGACTTGCTGAGAATGCAGGGATGACGCCCAGCCTCTACCGGCAGATGATAGAAAAAGAGAAAAGAAAATTCACAGATTACATCCCTGGATTTGATCTGACATCCCAGAAAAAATGCATGGATAAAGTCGCGCTCTCCTCATCTTTCGATAGAAAATGGTCTGCAAATACCTTCCAGAAAGAAGATTTCGGGCTTCTGGGATATCTGAAAGGCATCGGAATTGCAAGCGGTGCCGGTATCGCAGGATTCTCAACAACGCTCTCAAAGGAAACAGGCTTTTCTGCGATGATGACCTTCACGCAGAAGCATAATGTGACAATCAATACATCTGCTCTGACACATCGCAGCACGATGAAGATCTGGAAGAAGCGTATTTCCGAAAGAATCATTCCAGACCGGTCTGAAGGTGTCATGTTCCTTGATCCAAGTCCTGATACAATCGATACAGGACCTGATGTACTCTCTCGCATTGTCGCATCCTTCACACTGCAGCTGGAAAGCGCGGCAAAGAGACTGAGTGTGCTGAAAGATACTGAAAAACCTCCTGTATACCTTCAGTTCGATGCGGAAAACACATATTATCCTTGCGAATTCGAGAACTCCGGTTCCGGAGCTGTTGTCTGTGAAGTGATGATAGATAAGACGACAATGGTTCCACGGGTAAAAGGCATCTGGGCCTCTTTTGCATTTCCGACAGTGATGGACAGAATTTCGCTGGAAAATTCCATCAGGCGGACAATCATGATGACACTGCAGGAAAATGGCATGAGCATACCGCTTTCCTTCCGCATCCATGTGGATATAACAGAAGAAGGTACAGATGACACGATATCTTCTGTACAGCAGCTGGCAAGAGGCTTGACACTGGGAGCCCTTTACAATGCCCTTCATCAGGCTGCCGGAGGGAAAGCCGACAAGCTTCCGATAAGCGACGCTGAGATCAATGAAGCTTTCACAGGGGAGGAGAAATGAAGATAGATTGCACGATTGATGGCAAAACACTTACCCTCTCTCTTAATTCTGACAAGCCTCTTTCCCTTATACTGAGAGAGAACATGGGGGATGACAGCCAGGTCAACCATTGCAATGGCAGTATGTGCGGTCTCTGTACAGTACTCGTTGATGGCAAAGCCATGCTTGCCTGCATGGTTCCAGCTTTTGAAATCAGGGGCAGGACTGTAACAACCTTCGACAGCTTCAGAAAGACAAGGAATATGAAAGATATAGAAAAAGCATACGAAAGCGTTGGCCGCTTTCCATGCACGGAGTGCTATGCTTCCCGTTCCCTCATATTCGAATCACTGATAGATGAAGGAGTGACAGATCCGGAGACGATACTGAAAGAACTATCAATAGTACGCTGTCCCTGCATGGATCCGGAAGATGAGATCATGATAGTCCATCGAGGCATTGAAATAAGGAGGAAGAGGAATGTACGAAGGTCTTAGCTCGCCTAATATACATACACCAAAAAGCCTTGGCGAGTATGCTTCAATAATTCTCCACTACCCTACATCCTCACTTTGGGCAGGTGGCACATTCATAATGACCCGTCCTGATTCATATCCTTCAAGGATGATGAATGCTGAGATTGTCTATCTTGGGGATGTCGAAGAGCTTCACCGCTTCCAGCGCAATGACAGATTCGCTGAATTCGGTGCAATGGTCACTCTCGATGGCATTCTCAATACAGGTAAAGCGGTACTGCCTCGTGTACTGATAGACAATATCCTGACTATCGGGAGCCGCCTCATCACCAGAAGAGCAACCATCGGTGGAACTATCTGCACAAAGAACTTCACCACATCATTTCCCGGCACACTGCTTGTGCTGGATGCAACAGCAGAAGTCAAATTCATAAAGAAGAAAAGACTGCATTCACGCTGGATGCAGATAACAAGGCTGCTTGACAGGAATGGAAGAATACAGCTTCCTCCTCAGGGCATCATCTCAAGAGTAAGAATCGCTTTCAGTGAGAAAAACTGCCAGTATTTCAGAGAAATAGGCTCATTCATGCTGGATCCGGAGAACTCTGTCGCTGTTGCGTTCGCGGCTACACTCGATCAGGATATCCTCATCAACCCGAAAATTGCCTTTACATACCCATCGCACGGTGTATGCTACTCCCGCGATATAGATAGTATCTTCTCTTCTCTGCGCTTTCCTCTCGATGATAGCGAGATACATACACTGGAATCCATGATCTTCACATTCATTGAGTCATCATTCCCAAATATCTCACCTCTGCAGAGGACACGTACAAGCGGAATCGTCCATCAGATCATCGATAGCCTGAATGAGATGACGCTGACAGCTTCTCCCGATGTCCCTGCCGGATACTCAAGATAATCAGAGAAAATACACAGACACTCAGGACAAAAAGCCGAGCGGCAGGTATAATCTGATGCAATGAGTTTCGTACACCTGCATAATCATTCTGACTATTCACTTCTGGATGGAGCTGCTTCCATACCCAAATATGTCGCAAAGGCAAAAGCCACTGGCATGACCAGTCTGGCCCTTACCGATCATGGAAACATGTTCGGTGCAGTCACGTTCTATGAAGCCTGCCGAAAAGAAGGCATCAATCCGATAGTCGGCTGTGAATTCTATATTGCAGAAAACAGAAAAGACCGCTCACCTGCCTCTGATGGCAACAGATATTACCATCTCATCTGCCTTGCCATGAGCGACAAAGGCTACCATAACCTGATGGAACTCAATTCCATCTCATACAAAGAAGGATTCTATTACAAACCCAGAATCGACCATGAAGTACTTGAAGCCCACAGTGAGGATCTGATCTGTCTCTCAGCATGCCTTGCAGGAGAGATTGCACAGAATCTGCTCCATGACAATTATGAGAAAGCAAAGGAGAAAGCTCTCTGGTATAAGAATGTCTTCGGAGACAGATACTATCTTGAGCTGCAGGACCATGGACTGCCGGAAGACAAGAAAATACTCCCGCTTATCCTGCGTCTTGCAAGGGAACTCGATATCCCCCCTGTCTGCACCAATGACATCCACTATATCGAGAAAGATGACTGGAATGCACATGACACACTGCTCTGCATTGGCACAGGTACAAAGAAAGCTGATAAAAACAGGCTGCGCTATAAGGAAGGAGAATTCTATTTCCGTACTCCTGAAGAGATGGCAGAACTTTTCTCCTGGTGTCCTGAGGCTGTTGAGAATACAGGGAAGATCGCAGAACGCTGTCATCTGGAGATTAACTTCCCCGGTCCTATCCTTCCTAAATGCACTATTCCGCCAGAGTTCAAAGATGATGCAGAGTATCTGACATATCTGGCAAATGATGGATTGAAGAAACGTTACCCGGTTGTGACACCAGAGCTGCAGAAACGTCTGGATTACGAGCTTGGTATCATCATACAGATGGATTTTCCCGCCTACTTCCTCATCGTCCGCGACTACATACACTGGGCTAAGACACACAATATTCCTGTCGGCCCAGGGCGCGGAAGCGGTGCAGGTTCCCTTGTTGCATATGCAACGACAATCACAGATGTCGATCCGATGAAGTACAACCTCATCTTCGAACGATTCCTGAATCCTGAGCGTGTCTCACTCCCGGATTTCGATGTGGACTTCTGCTTCGAAGGACGCAGCCAGGTCATCGAGTATGTCACAGAACACTACGGCAAAGATAAAGTCGGGCAGATCATCACATTCGGAACACTGAAGCCGAAAGCTGTCGTGAAGGATGTATGCCGTGTTCTCGACATCCCCTATGAAGAATCAAACAAAATCTGTTCTCTGATCTCCGATGAGCTGAAAATGACACTCGATAAAGCCTTTGACCTCGAACCAAGACTGAAGGAAATAGAGAACAAAGGACCGCTTTATCAGGAGCTTTTCGATACAGCCAGACGACTGGAAGGGCTTAACAGGCATTCATCGCTGCACGCTGCCGGCGTCGTTATCGGAAGAGAGAATCTCGACCAGTATGTTCCACTCTATGCAGATCCGAAGACAGGGGCAATTTCCACCCAGTATCCGATGACGCAAATAGAGAACTGCGGTCTTGTAAAGATGGACTTCCTCGGTCTCAAGACCCTCACGCTCATCAAGCACACCGTCGAGCTTATCAGAAAGACCGTCCCTGATTTCGATATCAACAGAATCGATGAACACGACCAGAAGACATTCGATATGCTCTGCCGAGGAGACTCAAAATGCGTCTTCCAGTTCGAATCCGATGGTATGGCAGACATCCTCCGACGAGAACATCCGCAGACAATTGAGGAGCTTGTCGCTTTGAATGCACTCTATCGTCCAGGTCCGATGCAGTTCATCGACCAGTTCATCGACTCAAAGTTCGGCAGGATGCCGATCAAGTACCCTGACCCATGTCTTGAAAATGTTCTAAAAGAGACATATGGCGTCATCGTATATCAGGAACAGGTAATGCAGGTCGCCCAGATTATTGCAGGCTACACGCTGGGACAAGCTGATAACCTTCGCCGTATCATGGGCAAGAAAAAGAAGGAGAAGCTGGCTGAAGAGATCATAAAATTCAAAGCAGGGGCTGTCAAAAACGGTTTCACAGAAGAACACGCCGAGGAGATTTTCCATATCCTCGAGCCATTTGCAGGTTATGGTTTCAATAAATCACATGCAGTCGCTTATTCTGTTGTCGCTTATCAGACGGCATTCCTGAAAGCGAATTACCCCGCCGAATTCCTTGCCGCCAACCTGACAAATGAAATGGGGAATCCCGCTAAATTCACAGAGTATCTCAATCTTGCTCCAAAATACGGCCTGAAAATACTTCCGCCATCAATCAATAAATCAGAGAAGCATTTCAATGTTGTCGATGGTGATATCATCTATGGTCTTGCGGGCATAAAGAACGTTGGAGAGAACATCGTCGGTGAAATCATAAAAGAACGTGATGAACACGGTCCATACAAGGATTTCATGGACTTCCTTTCACGCCAGGGTGAATCAGTGAATTCAAAGACTATCGAATCTCTGATAAAAGCCGGTGCATTCGATGAACTGGGAACAGACACAGCCACACTTCTGGAGAATCTTGAAGATGCTCTCAGATTCGACAGAGAGTCAAAGGAAGCCACCGCATATGGCCAGTTATCACTCTTCGGGTCAGATGATCCGGTTGTCGGAGATTTCAAGATGAGAAGCGCAGAACCGATACCTGTTTCCGAGAAACTGCAGATGGAAAAAGAGTATCTGGGCTTTTATATCTCTGGCCACCCGCTGGATGCTTATTCTGATCAGATAGCAGCTTCTGTACGCGTCAATCTCGCAGATCCTGATACGATTCCGTTTGATCAGGAAACGTCTATCATCGCTCTCGTCACAGGAATCAGGCAGGTTATAACAAAAGCAAAGAAGGAGAAGATGGGCATATTCACTCTCCAGACAAAAGAAGGAGATGTGGATGCCGTCGCCTTTCCCAGAACCTATGAGGAAATCAGGGACAAGATCGAAGAAGACCATATCTATGGATTCAGAGGTACTTTCAGGAAGAAAGAGGGAGATGCAAGATTCTCTTTCAATCTCTCTGAAGTGCTCTCTCCATACGATCTCAAACCAGAAGCTATAAGCATGGTTCATATTCAGCTGCGTAAGAGTGAGAAGTATTATCAGGAAGACCTCAGGATCATCAGCAAAACACTGCAGGATCACAGCGGATACACTCCCGTCGCCTTCACTATAGATGGTAATTCTGCAGAGGAGCTGCGTGCAGGAGGACTGTTTCATGTCGACTACTCCAGAACACTGATGGGAGAACTTGAAGAGTTGCCTCTGGTCAGAAAGGTCTGGATTTCTTAACTTTCTTATAGGAGGCACCTCTCAATGCAGATTCTAATGTCCATTGCGCTTTTTCTATCAAGGCTGCTGGAAATATATTCGTTCCTCATCTGGATCAGGATAATCTTATCGTGGGTGAACCGTTATCCGCGTACAGGCTCATTCAGTTACTACATTGCCCGCATTGTTGATCCATACCTAGGGCTTTTCCGCTCATCAAGAGCGAGAATCGGCATGCTCGATTTCTCTCCCATAATAGCCATCGGCGTACTCGCTGTGGTACAGACATTGCTGGCTGTTTTCGGAGTATATGGATACCTGACGCTCGGTATCATACTTTCTCAGATAGTCATAGCCTTCTGGAGCTATGGCATCTCCATCTTTCTCTTTTTCACAATCATCATGCTGATCATGCGGCTCATTGCCTCCCTTTCACGCAATCCGGGAATGTATGCTGCCTCTGGACAGTTTTCCGATCCGATTACAGAAATGGTAAGGAAAAGCTTCACGAAATCAATACCAAAGGAGAGTACAGTTGTCCTGATATCCCTGGCAATCAATATTGCCCTGTACTTCGTCCTGAAGCGTCTTTTCATAATTCTTGCCACACTCGCAATGAACATCCCATTCTGAGGCGGCAATGAAAAAGGAGAGAAGAATCACAGAAGCTCCAGGCATTGGCCGCAAAGCTGCGGAAGACCTGCTTTCATTGGGCGTGAGCTCTCTCTCTGACATGCTCCGCTTCCGCCCTAGGGCATATGATGACAGGCGGACTGAAAGGCGCTTCCGCGATGCTTCGATCGATGACCCATCGGTTTCATGCAGAATCACAGTCATGGGGCACTCTGAGTTCAGCTCAAAAGCCGGAAGAACACTCAAAGTAACTGCTATGGATGATGATGGGACAAGAGTTGAAATACTCTGTTTCAACAGATATTTCCTGAAGCAGCAGCTACGTACAGGGTCTGTCTGGTATATCTACGGCAAAGCCATGCGGAACAGAGGCGTCTATCAGATTTCATCATTTGAAATCAAACGCACAAAGGAAGAAGCCGGAATCGGCCGTATCCTGCCCATCTATCCTCTTACAGGCTGCCTTAGTGAGAAGATGATGCGGAATGCAGCAGATTATGCCATCTCCGCACTCTCTCCGATTCCAGATGAGCTTCCTTCGGAGATGTATGAAAGACTCCGCCTCATGCATCACAGCCAGGCTTACTCCTGCATACATTTTCCATCGACAATGGAAGAGGCAAGGAATGCACTCTCCACACTGGCATTTACAGAACTTCTACTGCTGGAACTGGAAGTATTGAGAAAGAAGCCACAGAGAGAAATTACCAGAAAAAGCGAGCTGACAGGATTGGAAAGAAAACTCCTCGCAAGCCTTCCCTTCCAGCTTACAGAAGACCAGGTTGCAGCCAGTGATGAAATACGCAAGGACCTCGACAGCCCTACTCCCATGAACAGGCTCCTGCAAGGAGATGTAGGTTCCGGCAAGACGCTTGTGGCGTGGCTTACAGCCCTTCATGCCATAGCACAGGGAAGACAAGTCGCATTCATGGCCCCCACCGAACTTCTTGCCCGGCAGCATGCAGATGGAGCTGCAGATCTTCTCTCCCCGCTTGGTATCAGGATTGCTTTCATCACAGGCAGTGTCAGAGGAGAGAGCAGAAAGCTGCTTTTACGTTCTCTGAAAGAAGGAACAACAGATCTGGTCATCGGAACGCATGCGCTTTTCTCAGAAGACGTTGTCTTCAGAAAACTTGGATATGTCATTATCGATGAGCAGCACAGATTCGGAGTACAGCAGAGAGAAGCACTCAGGCAGAAGGGAGAGAGAGCTGACATTCTTTCCATGACAGCCACCCCGATTCCCCGTTCTCTTGCACTCACTCTTTTCGCAGACTACAGCGTATCGGTACTCCGCTCAATGCCGAAAGGAAGAATTCCCATCAGGACATATCTCGTAAGCGAAGAGAAAAGAGAGAACATGTACGAATCTGTCGGTGTAGAATTCAAGCGTTCACACCAGGCGTACTTTGTCTATCCAAGAATCGACGATGAAGGCGAAAGCGATTTAAGAGACGTCACATCGATGTTTGAGTTTCTCAGAGAAAAGTATCCCGGAGTACCATCTGCCTTGATACACTCCAAGCTTCCGGATGATGAGAAAATGTCGATTCTCAGATCATTCAAGGAAAAGAAGCTGATGTATCTTGTTGCAACCTCTGTCGTAGAAGTCGGAATAGACATACCAGCGGCTACTTGCATGATAATAGAACATGCAGAACGTTTTGGACTTGCTGCTCTGCATCAGCTCCGTGGCAGAGTCGGCAGAAGCACATTGCCCTCCTATTGTTTTCTTGTATATTCGAAGAACCTGACAGATGAGGCAAAAGCCAGGCTGAGAGTAATGAAGGAAACCAATGATGGTTTCAGAATCGCTGAAAAAGATCTCGAGATAAGAGGCCCTGGAGAGATTACAGGCGAAAAGCAAGCCGGGTTCCTTCACCTGCATTTCGCCTCTCTCACCAGCGACCTTGATCTTGTAGAGAAAGCAAGAACAGAAGCTGACCGGATAGTAAAAGAAGACAGGGGGCTACTTAAAGCTGAGAATGCAGTGTTGAGAGAAGCTTTAATGAAAAACAATTCATACACTTCAGTGCAATGACAGCAAAGGCTTTTCAGAGCTATACTCTCATCGGGGGCATTTATGGCTGTAACAAGAGAACAGGCTGAAGAACTTTTCAGAAAATACAATAAATCAGAAAGCCTTTATCATCATGCGCTTTCAGTAGAAGCTGTAATGAGGAAGGCTGCAGAACGTTATGGCGAAGATTCAGAATACTGGGCCATCGTCGGCTTCCTGCACGATATAGACTGGGAGATGTTTCCAGAAGAGCATTGCAGGAAAGCTCCGGAACTCTTGAAGGAAATCGATGCTCCAGATGATATGATCAGAGCAATCTGCTGCCACGGATACGGCCTTGTAACAGATATCAAGCCGGAAAAATTCATGGAGAAAATGCTCTATACAGTCGATGAACTGACAGGACTTATCACAGCAACTGCTCTGATGAGACCGGAGAAGATGAAAGGAATCTCTGTCAAATCAATCAAGAAGAAATGGAAGGACAAATCATTTGCAGCAGGTGTAAACAGAGACGTCATAACTTCAGGCTGTGAAATGCTGGGAATGGATACTGCTGAAATCATTCAGCTTGCTATCGACGGCATGACTGAAGTTGCTCCTGAACTGGGACTCTGGCCGGAAGAAGTCTGACACATTTCCAGGTGATTGAATAACTTTCATCTGTTGGCTAAGCTCAAGGTTATGAGAATAACCGGTGGAAGATATGTAAGAAGGCAGATTAAATGTCCGCCAGGTATCATAAGACCAGCAATGGACAGAATGAGAGAATCCATGTTCTCCATTCTTGGAGATCTCTCCGGACTTTCTTTCCTCGACCTGTTCTCTGGCTCAGGATGTGTGGCTATCGAAGCGGCTTCCAGAGGAGCGGAGCCCATACACCTTGTAGAGATGGATCGGGGCAAGAAAGCTACAATCGAGCAGAATCTCTCTTTTGTCGAAGAAAAGCACAGACTTTTCATGATGGATGCTCTCCGTTTCCTATCATCTGGTATGTATAGCTACTCCATTGTCTATGCAGATCCTCCATTTCCGATGGAGGACAAAGTAAGCATACTGCAAGCGGCAGAGAGAGGAAATGCTGTCAGAGATGATGGACTTTTCATCATCCACATACCGACAGAGGAAAGAAAACTCTGGAAGGATTCATATGAGAACTTCACTTTGAAAGATGAACGGAAATATGGCAGGTCTATCCTGCTGTTTTATAGGAAGGTCAATAATGTTCACGATAGATGAGAACGGAATCGGTCACGATATGATGACAGTAAGAAGTACTGATACAGACAGATTCTTCAAAGCAAAAATACCATTCTTCTTCACAATGCTTCAGGAAGCTGCTGCAAATCATTCGACACAGCTTCATTGCGGAATCCCGGAGCTCGTTGCAAGAGAGAACAAGACATGGGTCATAGTCAGAGCGAAAATGATGATTGATAAACTGCCTGACTGGGGCGATAACGTGAATATAGAAACCTGGGCAGAACAGCCATTCAAACTCTTCGCACCGCGTCTTGTACAAGGAAAGACAGACGATGGTGAGACTATCTTCACCACCATAAGCCATTGGGTAGTGATTGATCTTGGAAGGAGACGCCCTATCCGTCCTGATGAAGCCCTCAAGTATTTCACACTCCCAGACAAGGAACTGAGATATATCGATCCTGATATCGGGAAGCTCAGGATTGCTGATGATTTCCAGGGAACAAGACTTCCGGACTTCATACCAAGGACGAATTACTACGACACCGACACAAACGGCCATATCAATAATATCAGCTACGTCAACTGGCTCTGCGATGCATTCCCCTTCACATTCCAGGATTCCCATCGGCTCTCTTCAATTGACTGCCATTGGGTAAAGCAGACATTCGATGGTGATGACCTTGCGGTAGAGACCTATTCCACTGACGTAGACCCATTGAATGCGGATGCACCTGTTTTCTTCACCAGAATAGTGAAAAGAAATGAAGATGGTACTGCAGTATCCGTATTCGAAGCAGAGACAGAATGGATTCGCAGATAATCATCAATAATGTGGCGGTTTGCGGTTAGGCCTGGCCTCGCCTGAAACTTCAATGAGGTCCTCGACTTTTCTTTCGAGGGCCTCTATCCTTTTCTCAAAGACAGAAATTGTCTTCGCAGCCTCAATAAGAGCACTGTTCAATTCATCGCACTGGCTTTCCAGATAACTGATTTTTATCTCTAATTTCTCCGTTTCTTCACTCATATAGCAATAATATCATACGCAACACCATGAAAGAATATGCTAATATTTCTTCTGGAGGCACAAAATGAAAGGAGAGAGAATCGCCCAGCTGGAGCTATTGCTGCGTTCCCATCCAGAAGGACTGAGAAGAGCTGAGATAGCCAGACGTCTGGGTGTACACAGGTCAACTATTTCACGATATGTCGATGATCTGTCCCAGCACATAGGAATCTATGAAGATAACAATCTGATTAAACTCAGGGAAAGCGATGATGATTCATCGCCGATGGAGTTATCTGTTTATGAAAGCCTCGCCTTCAATATGGGAGCTGAAGTTCTAGCCTCCAGTGCACAATTTGCCAATCCCCATCTTGCTTCAGGGTTAAGAAAGCTCGCAATGAACATGCGTTCCTATGCTCCCAAGATCAGCGATAACGCTCTGCAGCTGGCAGAACGCATCGATAAGACAATACAGAATAACAGAAATGTCACAGGTCATTACAATGCAATACTTGAAGTCCTGATAGACTGCTGGGTTTCCGGCCGCCTCGCCAGAATCGCGACATCGATACCAGACAAGGAAGAAATTGAGATTGCCCCCTATTTCATCGGCTACAAGGATGAAGGCGAAGGGAGAAAGCCTATAACTGTAACAGGACGGCTGAGGCACACGAAGGATATCATCACTCTTGACATCGCCTCTATCACGGAGGCAAGGATGCTTGATGAGACGTACACTATTCCCGACAATCTCCGGCCGTTCTCCCATACAGAGCATGAGAAATATGATGCTATCGATATGATTCCGCTCCGTCTTGTGCTGAAAGAGAAAAGCGCACTCAATTCTTTTTCCACAATCGTACATGACAGACCGACTCTGGAGAAAACGGAGAATGGTGAATGGCTCTGTTCAATGAAAGCTGAGAATTCAATAGAACTCATGCTCCGTATAATCCAGAGCGGAACAGCTGTCAGAGTCATTGAGCCGGAGAACTTTAAGAAGAAACTCGTATCATTGCTTGAAAACATATTGAGGATGTATCGCTGATGTATACGATTCTGCTTGTTGATGATGAAGATGAAGTCAGAAAATCAATAAAGGAACTCACACCATGGGCTGAGTACGATTTCTACGTCATCGGAGAAGCTTCCAATGGACGGGAAGCTCTTGATTTTGTCTCAGAAACTGTTCCAGATGTAATCATCACTGATATACGAATGCCATACCTTGATGGCATACAGTTCATCGAAGAAGTCAGAAAAAGCATCTCGCCTTCTGTCGATGTGATAATCCTCTCCGGCTATGATGAATTCACATTTGCACAGACTGCGATGAGACTCAACGTTGCAGAATATGTACTTAAGCCCGTCAATGTCTCCTCAATGAGAGATGTACTGAAAAGAGCAAAAGAGCGTCTGGACAGTGACAGAGCCAAAGTGATGGACAGTGTTCAGCTTGAAGCTTTCTACAAAGATGCCATCGAAGTCTATAAAGAAAAGTTCCTTGTCTCCCTCATCACACCGACACGCCGTCTTGACAGTGCTGTCATAGAAGAAAAAGCAAAAACATACGGAGTTCCTCTCAGCAGCTCTCTTTTCTCTGTCGCGATAATAGACCTGCCTTCGGAGAAGCTCTCCTCCGTCGCTGTTGAAGAAGTCATTGATGAAGGATTTGAGGGAGAAGATGGAATCATTCCATTCCAATATGAGAATCAGGTCGTCATCATCTTCACATCCGGGATGCAGAAAAGCTTCTCTCCATTATTCTCAAAGCAGATTTACCGTTCCCTTTCACTTCTTCAGTCAAGGGTAATTCACTACTTCTCAAAACCATTCAATATGGGAATCGGCGAAATAGTAACAGACGTGAAAGCATTGCCCGGTTCATACAGAAGCGCCCTGGAAGCTCTCAATTACACCCAGCTCTATCCAGAGCAGCATATTATAAGCATAAGCGATGTGGAAACACTGGAAAGCGACAGACCCAGTGATCCAGGAGACCTCCGGACGGAACTGGTGCTGGCTGTCAAATTCGGGGGGCAGGAAGACACGGAAAAAGCTGTCCAAGCCTTCTTCAGAGGAATCACTGAGACAGCTTCGGTCCAGAATACCGTCATAAGCGTACTATCGATAATCTCAGAGATCTGCACATCATATGGAAGAAACGTAGCAACACTGCTGGAGGGAGAGGATTTGTTTCTTGAACTCTCACACGCGAACAGTCTCTCTCGTTCAGAATCCCTGATGACAAAGCTTGCCATCAGAGCAAATGAAGAAGCAAACGGGGCAAGAGAGAACTCCCATATCCAGTTTGTAGAGAAAGCGAAGATGATCATAAAGGAACGATACAATGATCCAGTCTTCGGACTTGACCAGCTTACAGATGAAATCTCAGTCTCCCCAGCCTACTTCTCTACGACTTTCAAAAAAGAGACAGGAATATCCTTTGTTCAGTATCTCACTTCAGTGAGGCTGGAAAAAGCAAAGGAAATGCTCAAGAATTCCGATGCAAAGACCTATGAAATAGCTGAGAAATCAGGATTTTCAGAACCGAATTATTTCTCATTCATATTCCGCAAGAATATAGGAATGTCACCATCGCAATACAGGGCAAATTACAGATGAAGAAAAAAGAGAGAAGACCACTATCGATACGTACAATGATAGCAATCTCGATGGCAGTGATCATCTCCTTTTTCGTTCTGATAGTCATCATGATCATCACAGTCTTTGTCTCAGGCGCAATTGAAGACAATGCTATGCAATCAACCTCTGAGATAGTGACTCAGGTCAACAACAATCTAAGTACTTATATTAATGACATCATCGATGTTTCAGACTATGTCAGAGACCTTGCCCGTACAACCTCTTCATTCGAAACGGGAGAAGCAAGAACCAGGCTTGAATCCATTGTCAATTCACGTGATGACCTTGTCGGTATAACGGTCTTCAACATGAGAGGAAACGTCATAATTTCAACAGAGCCACATGCGGAGGATACAGAAGGAGGGATATCATCGGAACTCTGGTTCAGACGAGCCATAGCTGGCGAAGGTGATTTTTTCTTCACAGGCCCTCACAGGAGCAGCATGGACGGCAACGGATATGTCATCTCCTACTCAACCGTCATCAGTTACAGGAATGCAGATCATGCAATGCAGGCTGTGCTTCTTATAGAGCTCAACTTCAATGCTGTAGCAGAACTTCTCGACAGTGCACATCTATCGGACACAGGATATATCTACATCATTTCTAATGATGGTGGATTGGTCTACCATCCTAAACAGCGGATAATGGATGATGTGCTCATACACGAAGACATCGCAGGAGTGAATGAACATGTCTTCGGATCATATATCTCATCTTTCGAAGGACGGGATCGTCTGACTATCATCCAGACTGTTGGACAGACAAGATGGAGACTTGTAGGCATCGCCTTCATGGATGAGCTTCTAGAACCATTGAAGCCTTTCAGAATCACGCTTGTGATCATCATGCTGCTTTCAATCATTGCGCTTATAGCTCTCTCATCAAGTATTTCCAGGTACATCACAAAGCCTCTGAGAGAACTTGAAATGAATATGAGAAGAATACAGACAGGTGATTTCTCATACACAGCAACATCAGAAGGATCGAAGGAAGTCGAATCCCTCTCGCGGTCATTCAGCCTGATGATTGTGAAAATTGAAGAGCTCATGGACAAGGTCAGAACAACTGAAGCCCTGAAGCGCCAGAGAGAGCTGGATGCATTGCAGGCCAAGATCAATCCTCACTTCCTGTACAACACACTCGACAGTGTTGTCTGGATGGCGGAAGCTGGTGATAATCAGGGTGTAGTGAAGATGATCACTGCATTGGCCAGTTTATTCAGGATATCAATAGCAAAAGGACACGATACAATCACTCTCAAGGAAGAATTGTCCCATGTTGAAAGCTATCTTGATATCCAGTCAATGCGATACAAAGATAAATTCCGCTTCACAATTGATCTGCCTGAGAATCTGGAGAATGCACCTACTATTAAACTGATTATCCAGCCTATCGTTGAGAATTCAATTTACCATGGCATCAAATATCTGCAGGAAGAGGGTCTGATTGAAATCAGAGTGAGAGAGAAAGATGATGATATCGAAATAATCGTCCGTGACAATGGTATCGGCATGGATGAAGAGACAAGGGCATCCCTTCTCAGCAAAGACAGCAGGAAAAAAACCGTATCCAGCGACAGCAATGGCATAGGACTTGCAAACATAGATGAACGATTGAAGCTTTCATACGGCGAATCATATGGACTCGTCATCAAATCTGAGCTTGATGAAGGGACAACAGTCATAATAACAATCCCTCACCTTGAACCTATTCAGCCAGTTGTGAAAAAAACGGTTCTTCACGGAAAGTTTGATGAAGAGAGAGATTGAAAAGAAGAACATGTGAGTTCTGAAGTTTGTTTACAAAATGCCAGACAATAATGTGATGGATTAATTGCCCGAATCTTTCCCCCGGAGGAGCCGTCTCATTGATTCAGTTCATCTCCTTCCCTTCTCTTAGATCTGAATACCGCAAGAAAACGTGAAAAGCCAATTTTATCGAAACAACAGCAAGAAGACACCATCTTCCAAGCGCAGCGAAAGAAGGTGATGAATTGCCGCATCTGCTTGGTTTGTAAGCATATACATGGTATAATAATACATGGACGATGAGGCTAGAAAAGCAAAGAACAGGACAATCAGGGAAAAAGGCAGGGAGACGCGCCTCCGCCATGCATCAATGCGTCCTGTCGTCATAGAGCTGAAGCTCGACCTGAAATGCCTGAACAATGCAGAGCGTGATAAGCTCTTCCTGTATTTCGCTGAATGCAGGTGGCTCTGCAATTACCTCA
>CALXLB010000052.1 GCA_944389085.1 uncultured Spirochaetaceae bacterium | reverse complement strand
GAGTAGTCTACACTCTCGAAGGCAACGGAGTAGCGACATTCACATATCCTGAGGAGTATTCAAAGGAAGTCGTAGCCGCAGAACTTGATCTTCTTGTTGAGGATCTCATCGCATACATCTCCGCACCAGCACCTGTTGCAGAGCCTGAAGTTGCAGAGCCAGTTGCTGAGGAGGAAAATGTTCAGCCAGCACCGATGCTTCCACTAGTTGCTCCAATGGCTCCTGTTGAACTGCCTGAAAAGGAATATGTAAATGAATTTGATTTCTCACTTCTTGTAAGAGGTGGTGCTGCTGGTTCGTTTGCAGATAACTTTGATTTTGATGGAACGGTGTTTGCAGAACTTGGGCTTGGATTTGATTTCGCAAGTATTTTCCCTGCGGGAGATAATTTTGGAATAGGCCTGAGATCTGATCTTGTTGTAGATTTCCTTCCGAAAGAGACTGGTATGTGGAATCTTGAGAATAACCTCGATTACTTCAACCTTCTCAATTATGCAGAGATTACATCGCTTGATCTCAAGCTCATGTTCTATGTGCCTATTCAGTGGTTCGAACTTTATTTTGGTGGTGGCGTAGGTTTTGCTGTAGGTAATCCACATGACTTTGAATCCATCACAAGATACCTTGGATCAGGGACATTTGATATCGGTACAGTATCTTTTGCTATGGATTGGTTTGCATCTGCAACAGCCGGTATGCGTTTCTACACCGGAGATGTTTTCTCAATCGGTGCAGAAATAAATTACCGTTATATGGTTGGTTCCGGACGCAATATCGGTTCTGCTGATATCGTGCTTGGATTTACATTCTGAGAAAAACTCAGTACGCTTTGAAGGGCCGGGAAACCGGTCCTTTTTTCGTGGAGGTTGCATGCTTGAGATAAGAAAAGCCAGAACAGGGGAAGCTGAAGCAATTCTTGAAATGTATAATAAAATCATTGACGACACTGAAGGCAAGGAAGCTTCTCCAAGATGGACGAAAGGCGTCTATCCTGATCAGGCCTGTGTCAGCGGAGCTATTGAACGGGAAGAAATGTATGTAGCTATGGTTGATGGCAAACCGGCGGGGGCTTTGATCAGGAATCATGTAATGGCTCCGGGATATGAGGAGATTGAATGGTCTCTTGATATTCCTGCAGAAGAGGTATTTGTTATACATACTCTTGGTATCAGCCCTGATTTCCAGCATCAGAGCATCGCTTCTGGCCTTATTTCAGCTGTTGCAGACGAAGGACGTAAGACAGGTGTCAAGGCTATCAGAATTGATGTGATAGAAGGTAATTATCCGGCAGTCAGGCTTTTCGGGAAAAATGGTTTTTCCAATCATGGAAAACACGTTCTTCACTATGATGGAATGGCTGAAACGGAGTTTACACTTATGGAGCTGGTGTTAAGTGTTCATTGACCCCTGTTTATGAATTAGGTATTATTTCTTATAGAAAAGGGAGGAGTCGCCGGTATTGGTAGCCGGTGAGACTTCCGCTCCAGCATGCAGGAGGAGCGTAAGACGTTTTTCGCATGCACTGGTTTGTAGTGTCCCGTATGGGCAGCTGCTCACCTTTCATTACTTTCCCCAGCATAATGCTGGTCTGATGAGGTTTTTATATTTTATGAAAACCGGCTGGCTGGATTACAGCCTCGATTATCTTAAATTCACTGTCGAAGCTGATGGCGAAACCTTTTTGCCAGAACTTGTTGATGAGTTCAGGGATATTCTGTCTGGTGAAAAGAAAGCTGAAAAGGTTATTGCTGACTATATACGAAGAGAGAATCTTGATTCATCACTTTACAAAGGTACTGAGGACGAAATGTCCTATTATCCTGAGACAAGATGCCTTGTAAATTATTTCGGTATTAAAGATAAACCATTTTTAAGACGTATCGATAAAAGGATTTCTTCTTATCGTACAGCGGAGATTCTCAGATCTCCACTGAAGATACCATTTAATTTTGATAATCTAGTTGCTATTCATTCACATCTTTTTGGTGATATCTACCCATCTGCAGGGATGATCCGTACATCCTCGTCGAAGAAGCATAGAGAATACTGCCAGCCTGAGTATATTATGCAGTCTCAGCAGCGTCTTTTCGATAATCTCCGGCAGAGCAAATATCTTGTCGGTATCAAGGATGTTGATGATTTTATCAATGAACTTGCATATTACATGGGAGAGGTGGAAGCGCTTCATCCGTTCCTGGATGGTAATGGACGGACTACACGGCTTTTCTTTGACACGCTTGCGAAGAATGCAGGATATGTGATTGGGTGGGGCAGTTCTGATCCAGATCATTTCCTGGAGGCTAATGTAGCCGCGCTGGATGGTGATTATCAGGCTTTGATCGATGTTCTGGAAGAGATTGTCATACCGATTGCGGATAATGAAGACTGAAAAATGAAGAGGTATGGGGCTTGTAGCTTCCATACCTCTTTTCCTGACAGAAAATTTCCCCGTCTGCAGAGGGCTTACCTCATGTAACGGGGAATGAATATTACCTGACCTTGAAGGTCTTTTTCTTCGGCATCGTGATTCTGACTTTGTTCTTTATCAGATAACATCTGTGAACATTGCCATTATTCTCAAAATCCTTGCCTATGGTCTTCTCCGTGATATCCTCAACAGAGAAGTCTTCCATAATCCGTTCATCTAGCTTGAAGCGTCTGAAGTTGGTACTGAAGATCAGCGTTCCGCCAGGAGCGAGATGCATTGCGGCTGCTCTTATCAGCTTCCAGTGATCACGCTGTACGTCGAATGTTCCTCTTCTGTCCTTGCTGTTGGAGAATGTTGGAGGATCGCAGAAGATAAGATCGTATCTGTCATATGTTTCCCAGAGCCAGTCAATAGCATCATCGCGGTAGAAGAAGTTCTCGATATCAACAGGGAATCCATTGAGCTTGAGATTCTCGATTGCCCAGTCAAGATAAGTCGAGGAGGCATCGACGGAAACAGTAGAGACTGCTCCGCCTTTGATGGCATTAAGCGTTGCTGTTCCTGTGTAACAGAATAGGTTCAGGAATCTCTTGCCGTTTGCCATTTCCTGAATCAGCTTTCTCACTGGTCTATGGTCAAGAAAAACTCCTGTATCGAGATAATCCTGGAAGTTTACAAGCAGCATCAAACCATTTTCGTGGACAATATTGAATCTGTTGGATGTAGCAAGGCGGGTGTATTGATTTGCCCCTTTCTGGCTTTTCCTCTCTTTTACATAGATGTTCTCAATATCGATGCCTGTCGCTCTTTCAGTTGCCAGGATAATCTCATTGAGGCGTTCTTCAGCTTTATCTCTGTCTATGTAATCAGGAGCAGCATATTCCGCAAGGTTGATCCATTTCCCTTCATAGATATCGATAGCTGCCGCATATTCAGGAATATCAGCATCATAGATGCGGTAGCATGTCACTCCATCATCTTTCATGGCTTTTTCCAGGCTTTCCATGTTTTTCCTGATTTTGCGGTAAACAGTTTCAGCCCCCTGCGAAAGTGGGGTGGAGAGACGTATTCTCTTCTTTTCCTTTGCTCTCTCAATAAGTGCTTCTTTTTCCTCGTCCGTGAAGATGATGTAATGAGCAGCCTGGCAGAGGATTCCTCCGTTATAAAGGGAATTTGTTCTGTCCGGTTTCATGTCGATATTGGAAAGAAGATCACTTGAGCCGGTGAGGATCGTAGCTCTCCATCCCTTGAAATACGTGGAGAGAATACGTCCGATTTCAGAATAGAGGAAGTCTATATCCTCAACTCTCATTCTCTCTCCATATGGTGGATCGGTGACAATATACCCGACTGCACCTGGAACATCACGCTCTGTGTAGGAAGAAAAATCCTTTTCCTTGAAATCAATCAGGCCATCGACTCCTGCTTTGACTGAGGCTTCACGTGCAATGCTGACAGCTTTGCCTGAGATATCAGAGGCATAGATCCTGATATCCCGTTCATCAAGAGCTTTCTGACGTCTTTCTCTTGCTTCTTCCAGCAGTCTTTCCCATGCTCCATTATCAAATATAGGAAGGGTCTGGAATGCATATGGCTTTTCCCTGATAAGTCCCGGTGCTGTATCAGAGGCCATGAGAGCAGCCTCAATCGCGATTGTTCCAGAACCGCAGAATGGATCGAGGAAGATTCCCGGATCCCCATCGTTTACTGTTCTTCTCCATTCGCTTCTTGAGATCAGCGCAGCTGCTAAATGTTCTTTGAGCACAGCATCCGTCTGATCTTCTCTGTATCCTCTCTGGTGCAGACCTTCACCGGAAAAATCTGCGTACCATCTGACTGTATTTCCATGTACATGCACATGGAATGTCACATCGGGATTCTCTATGTCTACATCAGGTCTGAGGCCATCGCATTTCTCTTTTATTCTGTCACAGATACCGTCTTTGACTTTGAGGGCTGCATAATGGTTGTTGCGGATCCAGCTGCAGCTCTGCGTCGTACATGTGACTTTCATGGTCTTCTCAGGAGAAATCCAGTCTTCCCAGGGAAGGGCAAGCGTTGATTCATAAAGTTCTTCATCACTTGCTGTATCTTCATCTATATAGAGTGCCAGAAGAAGTCTGGAAGCAACTCTGGACCAGAGGCAGAACCTCATGCCTGTTTCCAGCGTTCCCTCGAATTCAACGCCCGATGATGTCTGTCTGACATCCTCAGATCCTGCTGCTCTTGCTTCCTGGGCTACTAGGTCACCCTGATTCGCTGCGCATGCTGCGAAGAAAATCATAAATCCTCCCTGAAGAGCTCGCTTGTCTCTTCCTTTGTGAATGAATATTGAGTACCGCAGTTGAAACACTCGATGGTGAGGGGGAATGTCCCCTTGAGGATGGCCTCTTTTTCGCTCTGCGGTAGTGTTTTCAGATAAGATTCGAAGTGTTCCTTAGAACATGGGCAGGAAAAGCCTATCGGAGTATGTCCGATGTGTTCCGGGGAGAAGGAGGCGAATTGCGAAAGCCCGTAATCCATGGCACTCATTCCTCCTCCCAGCATTTCTCCCATGCCTGAAAGACTTTTAGCTTTCTCATCCAGCTTCTCCAGAACGCTTTCACTGCATCCAGGAAGCGCCTGTATGAAGAGACCGCCAGCCCCCCAGACTCTTCCTGCATTGTCGAACTTTATCGAGATATAGAAGAGGGTCGGTGTCTGTTCTGATTCCTGGAAGTAAAGGGCTAGATCATTGGCAAGATTGCCATACTCCATCATGATCTGGCCGGTGAAAGGTGTCCTGCTGCCTTCGAGTATTTTTGTCACAGATAAGAATCCGGGACCATATATAAGAGATGTATCCAGACTCTCGAGCGGGGCGGTAAGCGGAATCGGATTCTGTTTGAGATACCCTCTGACAGCCCCTGTTGCCCAGGCTTCAATGGACATGCCTTTCACAGGACCGCCGCATTCGATTTCAATCTGGATCCTGTCATTGCCTTTGACTGCAGACTGAAGAAGCGCGCCCGCGATGTATCCCTGTCCCAGCATATAGGTTTCCAGCATGCCGGTATTATGATTGGCTCTCATCTGGTTGACCATTGTCGTTGCTGAAACCACCGATAGCCTTGCATTGCCATCGGCTATGAGAAAAACCTCTCTCCCATCTGCAGGAAGAGAGGTGATATGTTCTTTAAGTTCCTTATCCTCTATAGCTTTGGAAATCATAGCTGTAGCTTATTTGACAGCAAATTGTTTTGCAAGAGCCTCGAACTCATTGCCTTCCAGTACTTCTTTTTCGAGGAGGGCTTTTGCAATTGTCTCCAATGCCTCTCTGTTCGTTTTCAGGTTCTCAAGCACGTGGCTATAACGATTGTTGAGTATCTTTTCCGTTTCATTGTCGATATACTGCTGCGTCGCTTCAGAGTATTCCCTGCCTCCGGAAACACCTTCGATTCCTGAATTTGTCTTTGGCAGCGTCATGTTCCTGAATTTCTCCGACATGCCGTAGTCGGTAATCATCTGGCGGACAGTATCTGAAGCACGAGAGATATCATTGCTGGCTCCTGTGGAGATATCGTCGAAGATGACCTCTTCGGCGGCTCTTCCTCCAAGCATTACATCAACAGACCCCAGAAGTTCCGATTCAGAGAGAAGGAATCTGTCCTCTGTCGGGTACTGCAACGTGTATCCGAGTGCTCCGAAGCCGCGGGGAATGATGGAAATCTTGGAAACGGGAGAGGAACCTGGTGTGAGATACGCAGTCAGGGCATGTCCTGTTTCATGATATGCGACTCTGATGCGTTCCTTTTCATCAAGAACACGGCTCTTCCTCTGAAGTCCTGCTATTGACTTCTCGATAGCCTCCTCAAAATCCTCCTGAGTAACACTTTCATGACGTAGTCTTACCGCCTGAAGCGCAGCCTCATTGCAGATATTTGCCAGATCTGCACCTGCAAGTCCTGCTGCTCCCTGTGCGATTTTCCTCAGGTTGACACCTGAATCAAGCTTCATGTTCTTTGTATGGATCTTCAATATTGCTTCACGGCCGTCAAGGTCAGGTTTGTCTACTAGTACCTGGCGGTCAAAGCGGCCAGGACGGAGCAGGGCAGGGTCAAGGACTTCAGCCCTGTTTGTCGCACCGAGAATGATGACACCTGTACGCGAATCGAAGCCATCCATCTCAACAAGAAGCTGGTTAAGAGTCTGTTCCCTCTCGTCGTTTCCTCCTATGGATGCATCTGAACGCTTACGTCCGATTGCATCGATTTCATCTATGAAGATGATACATGGACTTTTCTCTTTTCCCTGCTTGCAGAGATCTCTTACCCGCGCTGCACCTCCACCTACGAACATTTCAACGAAGTCTGCACCGCTCATGCGGAAAAATGGTACTCCAGCTTCTCCTGCGACAGCTTTTGCAAGGAGTGTCTTTCCTGTTCCAGGAGGACCTACAAGCAATACTCCTTTTGGAATACGTGCCCCCATTTCTGTGTATCTGGCAGGATTCTTGAGGAAATCGACGACTTCTTCAAGTTCTGCCTTTGCCTCATCCTCTCCTGCAACATCGGCAAATCGTATGCCTGTATCGTTTTCAGCTACAAGCTTGCTCTTGTTCTGGCTGAATGACATGACACCTTGTGCGCCTCCTGCCATTTTCCTTGAAAGCCATGCGTAGAAGATGAGGAAGATGATAACAGGTCCAAGTGCGGAGATGAGATAGCTGAAGACTGAAGGCTCTGCCGGTTCTGTCGCATAATATTCGACACCTTTTTCATCTAGAAGCGGTACGAATGTCGGATCATCTATCATGTATGTCTGATAAGCCACGATCGCTGTTGTGTCGATTGTGGATGGAATCTGTTTTGTCTCCGCTATTTCATGCAGTGTCTGGACGGCTGCAGCGACATCCTGCTTTGTGAATCCATAGCCGATGTACTGGTCACCATCGAATGCCACCTGCACAATCCGCCCATCGTTTATGTATTCCTTGAACTGGCTGTAATCTATGCTGATAGCTTCATTCAGATGGGATGAGAAGAAGAGATTGTTGAATATAATTATCAGAATGAAAACGATGATGAAATACCAGATAGAGAATGTGAATTTCTTTTTGGAGTTATTGTTGTTCTCTCCGGTATGAAGCCCTGGTTCAGCTTCTTTTTTCCTGTGCTGCTTGCCATCAGATGTCTCAAGCAACTGGCGCTGATTATTATCTTCCATTTTCTGTTATCCTTTTTAATTTTCAGGTTATATCCTTATAAAGATAATACTTCAAAAATGAAGAGATGCTGTACAGATTATGAAGACTGGATGTATCGGAAGACGAGAATGCATGTATGGGATATAATCCGGGCATGGGAAGAAGAAAAAGAGGGCGCTGGAGTCCTGAGAAAAAGGAGACTTTGATTACATCACTGGCTGTGACGCTGCCATTCGTGATCTTTATTTTCTTCCTTGTCTTCATGACCATCCTGGTCGTATCTTCGGAGAACCTCCGGCTGGAGAATGCCGTAGAGAGAGCTTTCAGCGATGTCATTGCAGCTCTGAGAAATGGTAATGAATCGATACCGAACACGATGCTTAACAGGAATGTGCTTGGCTTTGGTTATTACACTCATACTGGCAGTCCGATCTACATCTGGGGGGATGCCTATCGTGTTCTGCCGTTTTCAGCCTTTACGGATGAGTCCAGTCTTGCAGATACCCTTATATCCGTGGATAAGGAGACAGGCCGCATAGAATGCATGCGTTATGCCCAGTCGATTACATTCGATATAGATAATATCTTCAGAAGGACAGGATCTGCTCTTGAGATGCCAGATATCATCTATCTTGCATTTGATGCCTCGTATTTCATGGAGAGACTTTCCCTGACAAGAATCAGTTTCATACTCTCTTTCGGTGTTGTGCTTGTCATTTATGTGATCATCATGAAGATTCTGAGCGACAACAGGAAAATAAGAGAAGCTCTGCGGCGGCAGGAGAATCTTGTAAGCCTGGGAGAGGCGGCAAGAACACTCACTCATGAGATAAAGAATCCTCTTTCCGCAATAACGCTGCAGCTGGCAATTCTCAAAAGAGAGGTGAGACCGGAAGTACTGGATGACCTGATGATCATCGACCATGAAACAGAACGGCTGAGAAAGCTTACAGACAGAGTTTCAGAGTTCCTTCGCAATCCTGTAGGACAGCCAGAAGAACTCGATCTTATTTCCGAAGTACGTTCTCTTGTGACTATTTTTCATGGCAATGTGAGGCTGATTGAACCTTCCTTCACCTCATCTCCTGTCTTTTTTGATAAGGAAAAACTGCGTTCTGTACTTGAAAACCTGATGAGGAATGCTGTTGAGGCCTGTGATGGTGGACGTATAGATGTCGAAGTGGAGATCACAGAGGATTCCTCTGAATTCTTCCATGTTTTCGTCAGAGACAGGGGATGTGGTCTTGATAACACTGATAAGAACAGGCTTTTTGATCCTTTTTATACGACGAAGATCAATGGATCAGGCATAGGGCTTTCAATCACCCAGCAGTTCCTGAAGGCTGCTGGCGGATCATTGCGTTTATATGCACGCGACGGAGGAGGGGCTGTCGCTGAGGCTGTATTGCCTTATCATGGGGGAATACTCAAAGGAGGACTGTTTTGAAAATACTGGTCTGTGATGACGAGGAGAATATCCGCAATCTGATGAAACGGTTCCTTGCGCTGGAGGGGATTGATTCCGATACAGCAGAAAACGGATTCTCCGCACAGCGTATGCTCAGGGAGAATCCATACGATGCCATGCTTCTGGATCTGCGGATGCCGGGGCTAAGCGGGCTTGATGTCATTAAATGGATGAGAGAGGAAGGGTTCAGAATCCCTGTGATCATGATCAGCGCACATGGTGATGTCACAGACGCGGTCTCTGCATTGAAGCAGGGGGCTCAGGATTATATAGTCAAACCCTTTGATCCGGAAGCGCTTGTGATAAAGATAAAAAGCCTTGTTGAAGCAACTGCACTGAAGAATATGGTGGAAAGCGGACGTGACGAGAATGATGGTTTCATAGGTGAGAGTCCCGAGATAATGGCAATAAAGCGTGTGATTGCCAAAATCGCTCCAACACAGGCTACTGTTCTCATTACCGGAGAATCTGGAACAGGAAAGGAAGTTGTCGCAAGGGAGATCCATCGTCAGTCTGCTGTCTCTGAAGGACCATTTGTGGCAATAAATATCGGAGGAGTGCCGGAGAACTTGCTGGAATCTGAGCTTTTCGGCTATGAAAAAGGAGCTTTCACCGGTGCGCAGCAGAGAAAGACTGGCCTCTTTGAGCTTGCTTCAGGAGGAACTCTTTTCCTGGATGAAATCGGAGATATGCCTCTCCAGCTTCAGGTGAAGATTCTCCGAGTTCTGCAGGAGAGAAAGATAACAAGGCTTGGCGGTACTGAGCCAATGCCGATAAATGCGCGTATCATCGCTGCAACCAACAGGAATCTGGAGGAACATGTCAGGAACGGTTCATTCCGTGAGGATCTTTTCTATCGCCTTAATGTGGTGAGAATCCAGCTGCCGCCGCTACGGGAACGGTCTGGGGATATACCTCTGCTTGCTGCCCATATCATATCGAAGTACAGCAGGGCAATGTCCATAAAAGTCACAGGATTTACGCCAGAGGCTCTTGAGATGCTTAAAAACCATGCTTTCTATGGCAATGTAAGGGAGCTTGAGAACATAATCGAGCGTGCTATGATCTTCACGGATTCAGAGATCATCGATACAGATGATATCGATCTCAGGTCATCTTCAGTTCATAAAATAAGCAATGAGGAGATGTCAGTCCCTGTTCCGGATGAGTGTCTTACCCTCCGTGATGCAGAGCGTTCTGCTATTGTCAGGGCTTTGCAGCGCTGGGAAGGCAACAGGACACACGCTGCCAGGGAGCTGGGTATTTCCCGCCGTACTCTCATCAGCAAAATCCAGGAATATGGGATAGAGATATAGAGAAGAAAGGCGGAAAGGACTAGAATCCGGAAAGGAGGTAATATGAAGAAGTTCATATCCTATATATTGGTACTGGTTGCGGCAGTCTCCGCACTTTGTGCAGCAGATGTTTCTGTTGCAGCTCTTCGTGGCCCGACATCAATGGGCATGGTCAGCCTGATGGATGAAAGCGAGAAGGGAAGCGTCAACGGTAATGACTACACTTTCCAGATTGAAGGTGCCGCCGATGCTGTTGTTCCTCTCGTTGTCCGCGGGGATGTGGACGTAGCAGCAATCCCTGGAAATCTTGCTTCTGTCCTTTATAACAACACAAAAGGCAAGATTGAGGTCGTTGCCATCAATACTCTGGGTGTTCTCTATATTGTCGAGAATGGAGATACAGTCCAGTCAATCGAGGACCTTCGCGGTCGTACAATCTATTCTGCGGGAAAGGGTGCAACGCCTGAATATGCTTTGCAATACGTACTTGCGGCAAATGGTCTGAACGTTGGTAAGGATGTCTTTATTGAATGGAAAAGCGAGCACTCTGAATGTGTTGCAGCCCTGAAAGCCGATCCTGAAGGAGTCGCTATGCTTCCTCAGCCATTTGCGACTACTGCAATGATGGCAGAACCATCAATCAGGATAGCTCTTGATCTGAATGAGCTCTGGCAGGATAAGGTGGGGTCTGTACTGATTACAGGTGTTACAGTTGTCCGCAGGGACTGGGCTGATGCCAATCCTGAGGTACTTCAGGCTTTCCTGGAAAGCTATAAGGCATCCGTTGAGTATATCAATAGTGATATTGCAGGCGGTGCGGCTTTGGTCGGCAAGTACGGAATTGTTCCGGCGGCAGTTGCTGAGAAAGCTATTCCATATTGCCAGGTCACATTGATTACCGGTGAGGAGATGAAGACAGCTCTTTCTGAGTATCTCAGAATCCTCTTCGACCAGAACCCGAAGAGTGTGGGCGGCGCTCTGCCAGCAGATGACTTCTACTATACGGGAGAATAAAGCTCTTAAAGCCGGAGCGGTTGTGTTCTGGCTTGTTATCTGGGAAATAGCTTCTCTTCTTATCGGGGAGGAGCTGTTTCTTCCGTCTCCTCTGAGCGTGCTGAAGAGGCTTGTGACGATTCTGCCTGAGCCTGATTTCTGGTCATCCATCTTCTTTACGCTACGCTGTATCCTTCTAGGCTATATCCTCTCAGTGGTTTCAGCCTCCGTTTCTGCATTCCTTTCCTATCGCTTTGCGCTTGTTTCAATCATACTCGATCCTCTTGTGAGAATCGTCAGGGCAACTCCTGTTGCTTCCATTGTCATTCTCGTGCTTGTCTGGGTCAGAAGCCGCTATCTGTCGGTAGTCATCTCCTTCATGATGGTTTTCCCTATCATCTATACAAATCTCCTGGAAGGGCTGATGGCTGTTGATAAAAATCTTCTTGAAGCTGCTGATGTTTACAGGATAAAGACGGCAAAACGTCTCCGGTATATCTTTATACCTTCTCTTTCCCCTTATATACAGAGTGCCATAAGAACATCTCTGGGACTGTGCTGGAAGAGCGGTATTGCTGCCGAGGTGATAGGACTTCCAGATGGATCGATAGGCGAAAGGGTATATGAGGCGAAAATCTATCTTTCCACTCCAGATCTCTTTGCATGGACTGTCGTGATAATCATTCTGGCATTCCTCTTTGAGAAATTCTTCATCTATCTTTCGGATGCTGCCATGAGGAGGCTTGAACGGTGAAAGCAATCATTGATGAGAAGCATTTCGGCACTAAGCGCCTCTTTGAGAATGCTGTCTTTGATATCCCTGTATTCTCCCATACAGCAATTCTCGGTCCTTCCGGCTGCGGCAAGACAACGCTCATGCGTATACTTTCAGGACTGGATAAGGATTTTGCTGGGAGAATTGAAAACGGTCCCCGCCTTCCTGTTGTCCTCTTCCAGGAAGACAGGCTTCAGGAAAGGCTTTCTGTCATTTCCAATCTGATGGCTGTTACGGAGGACAGGGAAAGGGCTTGCAGTATTCTTTCTTCGCTCTCTCTTTCCGGAGAGGAAAGGACAACTGTGCGTGAATTATCTGGAGGGATGAAGCGGAGGGTCGCTATGGCAAGGGTTCTGTTGCTGGATTCTGATTATCTTTTCCTGGATGAACCATTCAGAGCTCTGGATGCGGAGAGCAGAATAACAGCTGCAAGGTTGTTCCTGCAGTATGCAGAGGGCAGGACGCTGGTGTTTATAACACATGATGAGGATGACATAGAGCTTCTGAAAGCAGATACAGTGTTCAGGCTCGGTTGACCGCTTCCTAAGAAAACTGCATCATCATATCTACAGAGGTAAAAATGGCACTTAACTGTGGTATAGTAGGACTTCCGAATGTAGGAAAGTCCACAATATTCTCGGCAGTCACATCAGCACCTGCTGAGGCTGCGAATTATCCTTTCTGCACAATCGATCCGAATATCGGTATTGTAGCAGTTCCTGATCATAGGCTTGATGAGATTTCACGTCTCATTCCTTCCAAGAAAGTCACACCTGCAACCGTTGAGTTTGTCGATATCGCGGGACTGGTCAAGGGCGCCTCACAGGGCGAAGGACTTGGAAACAGGTTTCTGGCCTCGATTCGTGAAGTCGGTGTGATAGCACATGTCGTACGCTGTTTCGATAATCCTGATATCGTGCACGTCTCAGGACGCATTGATCCTGTCTCTGATATAGAGACTATCAATATTGAGCTTTCGCTTGCTGACCTCGAGACTGTGCAGAAGCGCTACGATAAGACATCGAAGCTTGCAAGAATCTCCAAGGAGCAGCAGAAGGAGAATGAGAAGATACTTCCGATCTACCAGAGACTGATCAAATGTCTGGAGGAGGGAATTCCTGCACGTACGCTCAATCTTGATGATGATGAGAAGGCTCTGGTCTATGATCTGCATCTCATTACCCTTAAACCTGTCATTTATGTATGCAATGTCGATGAGGATGGTATTTCCGAGGACAACGAATACGTGAAGACTGTGCGTGGAATTGCTGAGAAGGAAAATGCTCCTGTTGTTGTTATCTGCGGCAAGATTGAATCAGAGATAGCCGCTCTCGATACAGAGGAGGAGAGGCAGGAATTCCTCGAGGCTTCCGGACTGACCGAGAGCGGACTCAATCCACTGATCAGAGCAGCTTATTCATCGCTTGGTCTCAGGACATTCTTCACTGCAGGTCCTGATGAAGACAGAGCCTGGACATTCCGTGAAGGTTCCAAAGCACCGCAGTGCGCTGGTATCATCCACTCTGATTTCGAGAAAGGATTCATAAAGGCTGAAGTCTATGGTGTCGATGATCTGATTGCCTATGGCTCTGAAGCCCATGTAAGGGAAGCGGGAAAGCTCCGTCTGGAAGGAAAGGATTACATCGTGCAGGATGGTGATATCGTATTCTTCCGTTTCAATGTCTGAGAAAATTAAGAGTTTCTTTCTACCGCCTTGTACTCGCTTGTATGAGGCGGATTCTTTTTTGCGTGTGACTGCAAAATAAAAAATCCCGGCACTTAGCCGGGACCGATAGCCTTTTTCTCGCACCCTTTTCTTGAGGGCAGCCGTCAGAGTGCGCGTCCGGAGAGGGCAGTAGTTGGAATGAGGCCTTCTCTCCTTCACCTTGCTGTATGTGGGACAGCCTGAGGCATCTATTGAAGACTTTTATCTTGAGTAGTACTCAACTACGAGCTGGTCGTTGACCTGAACAGGAATCTCGTTTCTCTCTGGAAGTCTTGTGAGCTTACCTGAGAAATCATCTGTGTTCTTCTCAAAATATGGAAGATTGAAAGCCGGATGACCAAGGAAGCAATCCTTGAAGTGCTCATTGTTTCTTGACTTCTCTTTGAGTGAGATAACGTCGCCTACGTTGATCTGATAGGAAGGGATATCAACCTTCTTGCCGTTAACGAGGATGTGTCCGTGTGATACGAGCTGGCGAGCAAGTCTGATTGAGTTGCCGAAACCAATGCGGTAAACAGCGTTGTCAAGTCTTCTCTCGAGAGAGATTACAAGCGCGTCGCCTGTGTTCATGCTGGACTTGAGAGCCTTGTCGAAATACTTGCGGAGCTGCTTCTCGAGAACGCCATAGTAAGCCTTGAGCTTCTGCTTCTCTGTCAGCTGTCTGCTGTAATCTGTAGGCTTCTTCCTCTTTGCGAAAGCGGGTGAATTAGCCCTTGTCATTGCCTTGGGGTGTCCACATACATTTACCCCGAGTCTTCTGCACTGCTTGAATCTAGGACCTGTGTATCTTGCCATAGATTTTACCCTCCAGTAAACAAGTGTCAGTATTTATGCTGTATTAACACAGCAGACAATAATTTATGGC
>CALXLB010000051.1 GCA_944389085.1 uncultured Spirochaetaceae bacterium | reverse complement strand
GGCATTCCTGACGCTTCTCGTTCGGAATCCTCTGACGGAGGTACAAGGTTTTTTCTTCCATCTTCGTCCTCCTCCAATGGATGCCTGCTACCCTTTCCGATAGCAGGCTGGATTTCTAAACGATTAGGCCTCTGTAATAACAGTTGTGAAAGACTTCTCGAATGTAAGTGTTCCTACTGTTGCCTTTACTGTGAACTCTGTTCTTCCAGTAACTTCTGAAAGGTCAAGATCTGCGGGTGCTGTAAATACATAACCATCACCATTTGCCGTACACTTAAGAGCAGCCTGAGAACTTGTATTTGTAGGATCACTCTCGTATACAGGTGTAACAGTGAAAGAAGCTGTAAGAGCTGTAGACAGAACACCTTCTTTGCTGTAATCACCCTGAACAAGGGTTGTAGGAATACCTGCAAATTTAAGGTCTACAATCTTATCATTTTCGACAGTGACTGCAAGAGCTGCTGCTGTATCGGAAACACCGATTCCAAGAGCCTCTCCTGTATACTTAGCTGTAACAGGTACGCTATTGCCTGTAGCTGGGATTTCAATATCCGCTACATCATCAATTTCAGCATTATTCTGACCAACATAAGAAACTTCGCTTTCAGTTACAACAGCTGTCTCTCCATTGTCATATGTTGCTTCAAGATAGATTCCTGCAGCTTTCTTATCAACAGAATAATCAAGAACCTTTCCTGCCTCTACTTTTCCATCTCTGTAAACCTTATATCCATCTGTTGCCTTGAGCTCAAGACCACTGATGTAGTTAGGAACAAGAGTGACTTTGTATGTACCAGCTTCTGTCGTGTTATAAGAAACCTTGACGTCCCTGGATGCAGAACCTGCTTTTACTTCATCTCCGGAAAGAGTCCATGTATTACTTCCTGATGCCTGTACAGCTCCTGTGATGAATTCTTCAGCAACATCTGCAACTGTGATTGTCTTCTCGCCCTTAACATTGTTCTCATCAGTGTACTTTACAGTGAATTCAATGCCATCAAACTTGAGAGACTTATCCTTGAACTCATCCTTTGAGGCCTCTGCAACAGCTGCAATATACTGCTTTGTTGCTACAGCAGATGCATCCATTGTAATTCCGTCATCAGCAACTTTTGCATAATTGAAAGCAAGCTTTACAGGGAAATCTGATGCACCCTTGTAAGTTCCATCGATAGTAGAAGCTGCAGTAGCATCTGCCGGAACAACAAGTGAATCGAAAACGATGTCGCTTGCATCAACTGTGACTGTTCTTCCGTCATACATCAGTGCTGTGAATGTGTAATCGGTAAGATTTACAGTCTCACCAGGAAGGTATGCAGTCTCTGCATTGTTTGTTGCATAGACCTGCTTAATATAATCTACGGTTACTGTACCGTTCTCACATGCTGTGAATGCAAAAAGCATCAGAGCAGCGAGTACTCCAATAAGGATTGATTTTTTCATATCGTTCCTTTCCTCCAAGTATGTTAACTGCAGATAGCCTACCCCCCCCCGGTATCGATTTGTCAAGACTTTTATTGAAAATTTTTGAAGAAAAGTTCGATTTAAAAGATTTTTGTCAGTCTGCTTTAAGCAAGTGCAGACATAAACGCCCATTATGATAAGGGCACTTCCAAGGATCTGCGATGGGGAGATCCATGTCAGGGATGTTGCTGTCATCCAGCTCGGAAAACCACTCACTGGAAGAACGTTTGTCAACGAAATACTTGTTTATATAATCCCAGATGGAGACGGCTGCCTCTTTGTATTTCTCCTCTTTTGATTTCCTGTATTCATTGAGAAAACCTTCTATAGCTTCGGCTTCCACCCACCAGATACGTTTTCTATCTTTGATTCCTTTTCTGTTCTCGTTGATGATGAAGCCTTCACTATCATAAGCTTCGCTGAAGACGCTCTTAGCCATATCGGTAGAGATTGACGAGATTTTTTCTATCAGCGTTTTATCATCGAGGAGCCTTGCGCCTTCCTCAATCAGCCAGCTTGATTCTATGTCATGCCCATAACTCGTTATAGCATCAAGAGATGTATAGTCTTCAGAGAAGAATACTTCCTGTCTGTGCTTTTGCGGTGAATAAATCGTGTGTATGTAGATGCCAAGAATACGCTTCATTGAGGCTGCGACATCGCTTCTGCCTGTTGCTCTGTAGAACTCTGAATATGCTTCGAAGATATGGAGAAGTGTATTCATAGTGTAATAAGCATTCACTTCCTCTCCACAGAAACGGGAATTATCAGGATTGAAAGCCCAGTCCTCAGTGAAATTCTCTCTGTATCCCTTTCCATCCCAGCTCTTTGTTTCCAGAAGGTTGTAAATGGAGAGAGCTTCATTTATTGCTTCTTCACTTCCTGTCAGAGTGTAATAGGAAGAGAAAGCGTAAAGCGCGAATGCCTGGCAATAAGCGTGTTTAGAACTATCTTTTTTCTCACCCTTTGCAGTCACCGACCAGTAAACCCCGCCATAGCGGTGGTCTATCATATATTCTGAGATGAAAGCCCAGGCATGATCTGCTGCTTTTCTCAGTTTTTCATCATCAGTGGCAAGTGCGGCATTGGAGAAAAACCAGAGGATTCTGGAATGGAGTATTGTACCTTTGTCGGCTTCAGCTTTTCTTTTAAGATTGTAATCCACACGGCTGATGAAACCTCCGTTTTCATCATCACGGAGGGAAAGCCAGAAAGGAATGATCCTTTCTTCAAGCATCTGCCGTGCTTCTGCAGACAGATTACGCTTCATATGCTTTCTTGATGAATTCCGGTATGAGGGCTGGACGCTTTGTCTGAGCGTTCACGAATGCAAGACCGACACGGAGATCTGCAAGAACTTCGTCGCCTCTCATCACAACCTGATGTGCTGTACAGGATAAGCGTCTCATCTCTTCAATTGTCGTATGCACAGTGATTATGTCATCAAGATAGCCAGGTGTCTGGTAATCAATTTTTATTGAGCGGACGAGGATGAGGACACCGTCTTCCCCTTCAGCAAGTTCTGCCTGTGTCTTATCAGGAACCATTTCCTTGAGCATCTCAGTCCTGCCATGCTCAGCCCAGTCGATATAGCTTGCATGATACACCAGACCGACAGCATCGGTATCGGAGAAATAAACACGTGTCGTATAGAGATATTCCTTCACAGTGCAACCTCCTCAAGCGTCTTCGCGATTATCTCAGGAACCTTCACCGGTCGTTTTGTCTTCCTGCTGATATAAGCGCCTTTGACTTTCAGGTCTGCAAGAAGGTCCTCCCCTCTCATGATTCTCTGCTCATAGATAATGGAGAATTTTCTGACTTCCTTAACCATAGTGACAATCTCAATCTCATCATCAAGAAGCCCTGGCATCCGGTAGTGAATCGAGATTGACTTCACGACATTGAGTATACCTTCACGCGCTGCCAGTTTTGACTGGCTGGAATCAGGGAAGAGAGCGCGGAAAAGCTCCGTCCTGCCATGTTCAGCCCAGTTCAGATAGCTTTTGTGGTATGCAATCCCTCCTGCATCGGTGTCCGAGAAATATACTCTGTCGCGAAGTCTGAATTCTCTCATTTCTTCTTTCTCTCCCTGTCCTTCTCCTGTCTTTCCTTGGAAAGGCGGAAGAAATCAGCCATTGTACCGCCTCCGAAATCATTGGAGGAGAGGCGCTTAGGCTGAGGCCTTCTCTGGTCATCTATGGTTCTATCACGTCTGAAGGCTTTCTTCGACTCTCTTACGACAACAGTTTTAGTCTCATAGACAGCCTTCGGAACACGGACCGCGCTCTTTTTATTGAGAACGACCTTCACCTTCTCGCCAGGAATCTGCTGTACCTTCTTCACAGATGCGGAACCTGTATCGACTTTGACTTTGACTTCCTTCTCCTCATACTGGCAGGAAAGACGCTGGCATATATAGTGCACAGAGCCATCTGGATCTGTAGCTTTCATCATCTCAGAACCGCAGTACGGACACTTCTTGGAATCCTTGAAGACAGGAGCGAAGACTTTATCGCTTCTCTCGACCTCTTTGACAAGGTCTGCAGCCATCTTCTTGATATCCTTGATGAAAAGATCAGGATCTTCCTTTCCCTTTGATATCTTCTCCAGTCTTCCTTCCCATTCACCAGTAAGCTCAGGAGAACGGAGTATTTCCGGAGCAAGACGTACCACTTCCCTGCCCTTCGCAGTAGGAACGAAGTACTTTCCCTCCCTCTCGACATATCTGTTCTGTACGAGCTTCTCAATCATATCGGCACGGGTTGCTGGTGTACCAAGGCCATTGCCAAGATTTGCCTTCAGTCTGTCATCCTCGACAAAGCGTCCTGCATGTTCCATAGCAGAGAGAAGCGTTGCATCTGTGTATCTCTCAGGTGGTGTCGTGACATTCTTCCTGACCTTCACAGAAGCAAGTGTCACGCTGTCTCCTTCCTTCATGCTGCTGAGGATGAAACTGTTCTCACCATCATCGACAGCAGGAGAAGCTGTCTTGATGCCTGCACTCTCAGAGACTGATCGGTAACCTTTCCTGACAGGGATTGTGAGGCGCGTCTTGAAGAGCTTTCCATCGACATCGACGGTGCAGACTGTTGTCTTATAAAGATAATCCTCTCCGATGACTTCCAGGAAGCGCAGCGCGATAAGCTGCCAGAGCTTCTGCTCATCTGGAGAAAGCTTATCGAGTCTGACTTTCTCCTCTGTCGGAATAATAGCATGATGGTCTGACACAAGGTTATTGTTCACAAAACGCGGATTGTCTTTTCTGAAACCATTTTCAAGGTACTCATCAGCCTGACGGGAGAAGATAGTCTCTGAAAGAGCTTTTATACGCTCTGGAAGCGTAGGGACAATATCTTCCGTGATATACCGTGAATCAGTTCTTGGATAAGTGACAATCTTATGGACTTCATAGAGACGCTGAAGCGTATCAAGCGTCTCTTTTGCAGAGAAACCCAGCATGATATTAGCATCACGCTGAAGCTCTGTCAGGTCATAAGCCTGCGGAACTGGATCGGATTTCTCTTCCGTAACCATCGAAGAGACTGTGCCTTTCATATCCTTCCATGTGGCGAACTCCTCAGCTGTAGCATCATCTGTAAAACGGATAGTGTTCTCTTCAGGATAATAGGAAGCGGCGAAGAGGGAGAAATCACCACGTGCTGTGTAATAATACTTGCCCTCAAAGGCATCGATTTCATCTTCACGCCTTGTCATCAGAGCCAGCGTCGGTGTCTGTACACGTCCTGATGAAAGCTTTGCATCGTAAAAGCATGTCAGAGCTCTTGTGACATTCATGCCGACATACCAGTCAGCTGCGGCACGGCAGGTTGCTGCCTTGTAGAGGTTATCATAATCGGAAGCAGGATGGAGATTCTCAAAGCCTTCCTTGATGGCTTTTTCAGTCTGGGATGAAATCCAGAGACGCTCCATCTTCCCTTCATACCCCGCCATTTTCAGAATCCAGCGTGCAACAAGCTCGCCTTCGCGGCCCGCATCTGTTGCAATGACAACAGAGGAAATATCATCACGGCCAAGAAGAGAGGCAATGACATCAAACTGCTCCTTCGATTCATCGATAACAACCTGATCCAGATGCTCGGGAAGCATTGGAAGGTCCTTGAGAGACCATCTTTTCCAGCTTTCTGAATAATGCTGGGGATCTGCAAGCTCTACCAGGTGTCCAAGTGCCCATGTTACAATGTATTCTGATCCTTCGGTATAACCTTTTTCCTTAGAAAAACAACCGAGATTTCTGGCTATCTCACGCCCTACAGAGGGCTTTTCAGCGATGACAAGCTTCTTCATACAGCGGAAATGATAGCAGAAAGGGTCCCCTTCAAAAAGAGCAAAGAGATTGTTAAAGTGAAAACATGGCAACGAGCTCTCGTGATCTTACATCGGGAGGGATAGCTGGACCGATCCTGGCTTTTGCACTCCCCCTGATTCTCGGCAACATGCTGCAGACTCTCTACAATGCTGCAGATTCCATAATAGTCGGACAGTTTGTCGGCGCGGAGGCACTGGCAGCTGTAGGTTCAGCCTATTCCCTGATGACATTCCTGACATCGCTCATGATAGGACTATCAATGGGAGCTGGTATTGTCTTTTCCTATCTCTTCGGCGAAGGAAACCTGGAAAAGCTCAGAAAGGCACTGGGAATCTCGTTTTTATCGATAGGCGTGATATCGCTATTGATTACAGCTATCGCAATAATCTTCCAGCATGAAATCATGAGTCTCATGCAAGTCCCTGATGATGTCTATGACGATATGGCATCTTATCTTCAGGTCATCTTCATCGGTCTTCCTGCTCTCTTCTTATACAACTTCTACGCAGCGGCAGAAAGAGCTGTAGGGAACTCCAGAACACCGCTATTGTTCATGGCAGTCTCTGCAATAATGAATGTCGCGCTCGATCTGTATTTTGTTATTTCCCTCGAATGGGGTGTCTGGGGAGCTGCAGTTGCAACGATAATATCCCAATGGGTTGCTGGTGTTGGTATCATGCTCTTTTCCGTTACAAGACACTCCATGCTTCGCTTTGGCATCAAAGACATGATACCGGAAAAAGCACTTTTCAAGGAGCTGGTATCGCTTTCAGTGCTCACATCGATGCAGCAATCAATCATGAATCTTGGCATTCTCTGCGTCCAGGGCATTGTCAACGGTTTCGGTTCTGGTGTGATGGCAGCTTTTGCCGCGGGTGTGAAGATTGATAGTCTTGCATATATGCCACTACAGGAATTCGGCAATGCATTCTCAACCTTCGTCAGTCAGAATAGTGGTGCTGGAAAGAGAGAAAGAATAAGAGAAGGCATGAAAATTGCTTTTATACTGACAACAGTATTCGGCCTCATCATTTCAGTAATCGTGTTTGTAATACCGGGACCGCTGATGACAATCTTCATAGATTCAGGAGAAGCCGAACTGATTGCAATCGGCTCAGACTACCTCAGGATAGAAGGAACTTTCTATATACTTATCGGTTATCTTTTCCTTTTCTACGGTATCTTCAGGGCCTTGAAAGCACCAGCAATCTCGCTGCTTCTCACGATAATAAGCTTGGGGCTGAGAGTACTGCTTGCAGCTCTCCTTTCCAGAACACCTATGGGCGAGATAGGTATCTGGATGAGCATACCTATCGGATGGGCCTTGGCCGATACAGCAGGAGTAATATTCTACAGACTGCTGAAAACGAACCATAACTGCACAACCAACCTTGACCGTAAAAGGTGAATAGGTGTAAATTTCACAGTATGACTAACAGCTGCTTGGCAGCGAAAGGAGTTTGTTATGGCTTACAAGATCACTGATAGCTGTATAGCTTGCGGAACATGCGCTGGCGAATGCCCAGTTGGAGCTATCTCCGAAGGCGATATCTACGTAATTGATGCTGATACATGCATCAGCTGCGGAACATGCGCAAGTGTATGCCCACAGGGTGCAATCGAAGAGGAGTGAGATAATCACACCACACTAGGCCGTCTCTGATGACGGCCATTTTTTATGACTAAATATTATTCAAAAGCTTTGTCAATCAAAATATGCAATATCTTTTTAAGTTCATCCCGTGATTCATAAGCATCTTCAGGAATTGAATTTTCCGGATCGTAAAACAATTGCTGGACGGGTACATTAAGAGCCAATGCAATCTTTTCTATTGTTGTAAGAGTAGGATTTCTTCTCCCAGATTCAATATCTCCAATCAAACCAGATGATAAATCTGCCAGTTCGGCAAGCATAACTTGTGTCAAACCTTTACTTTTTCGAATTGCTTTTAGATTTTCTACAAATATTTCCCTGGCCATTCTCATGATAAAAGAATGTTAAAGGAACATGGACGAAGAAACCCTAGACTATAGCGTGTATACTCGCTATAGTCTGAGTCAACAAACCATTCCTATTCAAAGGGGGTACAAATAGAAATGACACGCCAAATTATAGCTGTACTAGTTATTGCACTCACATCGATTTTCACATCTTGTAATAGTCCTGATATGTTTCTTCCTCCTGTTTTTGAAAATGATGAAGCAGCAAACCAAAAAGCGGCAGAAACAATTTCTGCCAACTTGGATTTAGTACAACTGCTTAAAGACTCGCTTAAAAAGAAAGCTGTTGATGGGATTGAAACAACATGGACAAAACTATCCACTAGAGCTCTTGGGTCAGAATACGCGGCTGTTTCAAGATTTACAGGCGGATACACAAATAATGATATAACCATCACTTCAGGTACAATCAGCTACTCATTTTCTACATCAAGAGATGGAACGAAGGTTTATCTGGAGTTTTTTGAAGCAACAACAATTGAACCTTTGGTATTTTCAATCAATGGGGCCACAATCGAGAATACTTCATTACAGTTTAGCGGGGTTTTCACTAATACAACAATAAACGAAAATTCAGATGGTTCCATAAGAAGCATTTCAACAATAAAAGCTGGCATAAACCTCGGAGCTAGTACAACAGTTGACCAATCAACTGCCACTACATCTGGAGCCTGGCAAGGCGGTATAGATGTTTCATGGTATGATCCGGACAGTTCACAATCTGAATTTCAGATTTCAACGGCGGATCAACTGGCAGGATTGAGATATCTTGTGAACAATGGAACAGATTTCGCAGGAGTTACAATCAATCTTGAGAATGATATTGATCTGAATTCTATTGATTGGACTCCCATTGGAACATATACAGATGCAGTAAAAAATGATGAAGAGGCTGTTTTTTCATCAAATGAAACTGCATACAATGGTTTTAAGGGAACATTCAATGGGAACAACCATACAATCAAAAACCTATACGCAAAAGGAAGTACCATGTATAACTATGCTATCGGGGGTGGTTTTAAAGGATTGTTCGGGATTCTAGAATCAGGTTCGACTGTCAAAAATCTTACTATTGAAAATGTGAATATTCAAGCTAATGGCATGGTTGGCGCAATTGCGGGTTATATTCCGTCGGCTTCTGATTCAACAGAACCTGTAACTATTGAGAACATCAATATAATTGGAAATATTACAATTAAGGCCCTCTTCAATGTCGGCGGAATTATTGGCAGAAGTGAATCTGGTAGTTCAATAAATATTAAGAATTGTAATGTTTCGGGTACCACAGGAAGCTATATCCGATCTTATTCGTCAACTTCAGTAGCTTTTGCAGGAGGAATTATAGGAGCAGAATACTCATCAACCGATAGTACAATAGAAAATGTATCCGTCGAAAATCTGACAGTAAGAGGATATGTAAGAGCTGCTGGTGGAATTGCGGGTCATATCCTTAATACTACAGTTACAAATCCAACAATCCAGAATGTGAAAGTAATGCTGGATTATTTTAAAGAAGACGAACCTGAAAACAAAAAATCCATAGGTGTAATAACTGGTACTATTGGTGCAGATGGACAGACAGCTGAAGATATAGAAAATGCTGGTAAAATGCTGACAATTGAAGGAACAATAAATGTTTCCAATGTAGTCTTGAGCTATCCTTATCCATATTCCGAAGATAATCAGCCTTTCTGCAATGGTTATGTTGGAACCTACAGAGGAGATGCTATTGCTACAGTAAATCCAGAAAATAGTATTGAAGGACTACCCGATTCTAACGAAGGAATCAGTTTCGAATACATATCAGAATGAAACATAGAATAAATATCTTCTTTCATCACAAGAGCAGGGCTTCCTGCTCTTGTTTACATTTGAATAACAATAGCTGTATTTATCTGTAATCTAGTTTTTTCATAGTCTAATATCCATTTTCAGAAAAACCTTTAACCGTTAGAATAGCCATATGGAAGCTTATGACCTCTTCGACAGAACATTAACTGTAAGTGAAGCTAATGGACTTATACACGATACAGTCGAAGAGATGTTCTATGATCTGAGCATCGAAGGGGAAATCTCAGGATTCCGCCCAGCCAGTTCCGGGCACTGGTATTTCACTCTTAAAGACAGCGTAGCAGCCATTGATTCTGCTGTTTTCCGTTCTGCCCAGTTCTCGATGATGATACCATCAAACGGCGATCTGGTTATTGCCAAAGGTTCTCTCTCCTACTATACGAAAACAGGCAGACTCACCTTCGTCATCAGGGAGATGAAGAAGAAAGGCGATGGCAGCCTGATGGAAATCATCGAAAAGAGGAAAGCATATTACCGTAGCCTCGGTTATTTTGATGAGGATATCAAGAAGCCAATACCGGAAGAGATTGAGAAGCTCGGTGTTGTAACCAGTCCCACTGGTGCTGCCATACGCGATATTCTAAACGTCACCAAACGCCGTGCACCTTCTCTTGACATAATCCTGTTTCCAGCTGCTGTCCAAGGGGAAGGAGCTGCTGAAGAGATAGCAATGCGCATAAGACAGGCAAATATCTTCGAAGCCTGTTCCGTGCTCATCGTCGGCAGAGGCGGTGGAAGCCAGGAGGATCTCTCTGCATTCTCAGAACCCGAAGTAATTGAGGCTATCCACAATTCAGTCATCCCAGTGATATCCGCAGTAGGACACGAGATAGACTGGCCAATCTCTGATTACGTCGCAGATAAAAGAGCCCCTACTCCATCTGCAGCTGCTGAGATAGTGACAGAGACCATCTTCCGCAGACGAGAAAGGCTTGAGAAAGCCCTCTCGCTCTCCTCTTCACTGCTGAAAGAAAGACTTGCAGATGCGACAATAAGGCTTAGAGAATGCATGCATAAGCTTTCACAGATGGAGAATAAAGTCATTAGATACAGAGGGCGCATTCCATCCACAGAAGATCTGAGGAAACTGCTTTTGCTGAGAGTCCAGAACGCAGAGACAAGACTTGCTTACAGCCAGGAGGGCATAGAGGAGAGCTTGAAAGCCCGTCTTGCTTCAGCTTCTATCTCTCTTGAGAAAGCAAAGAAAGCTACGACAGAGAACCTTATACTCAAAGCAGAGAAAGCTAGACTTCAGCTTACCTCTTCAAAGAAGGAGATAAACCATATCTTCGAGAAGATTCTCAAAGAGAAAGAAGCAGGGCTTAAGGCTGTGATAAAGGAAAATGAAGCGCTCTCTCCCCTTGCAGTCCTCAGCCGTGGCTACTCTGTGACGATGGATGGGAATGGAAAGATAATCAGGAATAAAAAAGATGCAGTTCCTGGAAGTATAATCAGAACAAGACTTACCGATGGCATTCTGACCTCGGTGGTAAAGGAAGGATAGCATGAGCTTTGAAAGCGATCTGAAGAGAATGGAAGAGATCACAGATCTCCTGAAAAACGAAGACACAGGATTGGAAGAGTCCATCAAGCTATATGAAGAAGCCAGCACGCTTGGAAAGAAGCTCACAAAGACTCTGACTGAAATCCAGAGAAAAGTAGAACGAGTCACTGCAGATGATGAGATGGAAATGGAGACAGTTGATATGGATGAGGAGGAACCATTTTGATCAAAGCTATTTTTCTTATACAGTCACCAGACAGCAAGGGAATCCTTGCAACAGTCACAGGCTTTTTCTTCCAACGCGGCTATAATATCCTTCATTGCCAGCAGCACACAGACAGCTATGAGAAACGCTTCTTCATGCGCATAGAACTCGATGCGAGTGATATGAAAGTATCGAGAAAAGAACTTGAAGATGAGTTTGGCAAGATGGCCGGAAGCCTGGGGCTCGAATGGTCATGCCACTGGTCAGATTACAAAACAAGAATCGCCATCCTTGTCTCAAAAACAGGGCACTGCCTCTACGATCTCTTATCGAGGCATTTAGAGGGAGAACTGAACGCAGAGATTCCTCTGATCATCTCTAATCATCCGGATATGGAGAAAGCTGCAAACCAGTTCAGGATTCCATTCTATTTCTTCCCTATCTCCGAAGGAAAAGAAGCACAGGAGGAGAAGATAAGATCTCTGTTAAGGCGTTTCGATATCGACCTTGTTGTCCTTGCTCGCTATATGCAGATACTCACACCGGATTTCATCGATGAATGGAGAGGCAGAATCATCAACATTCATCATGCGTTCCTGCCTGCATTTCAGGGAGCGAATCCCTATAAGAGAGCTTATGAGAGAGGTGTGAAGATGATAGGTGCAACGGCGCATTATGCTTCTGAAGACCTCGATCAGGGGCCAATCATCGAACAGGATGTAATCAGAGTGAATCATGAGCTTACAGCGGAGGGCCTGAGAGAAGTCGGCAAGGACTGTGAGAAGAGAGTGCTTGCCTCTGCTGTTAAAGCACACCTTGAGCACAGAGTGATTATCTACAAGAACAGGACGATAGTCTTTACAGTCGAACGCTAGACAGTGATTGTGAGTTTGCGCCCTGAGCAGGGCTCTATATAGCTGATGGAGACAGCCTCGAGGCCGAAGTCATCATCAGCGACTCCTCCATATTGCACATCGCCGCGGATAGGATAACCGCTCCAGGCAAGATGGGCTCTGATCTGATGACGGAAGCCTCTGGTGATGGTACACCTCAGCGTCTCTTCATCCTCCGGTTCAATCATTGTCGTGTAGATATGCCCCTTCGCATAACGCTTATTAGCCACGACCGGCCTGACGCTTTTTCCTCCGGGACCGAATGAGCGGAAATAGGTTGTGATTGTAGAAAACCCTTCGAATGGATCCAAGAAGGCATAAGGCTCAAAGCCTTCATCAATCGCTCTGCCCTTTGTAACAACAGCCCTGTATTCCTTCTGGATCATATCCTTCTTCTGCTGCTGCATTAGAGCATCATAGGCTTTCTGATTACGGGCAACAAGCACAAGTCCTTTGGTGAGGTTATCGAGGCGGTGTATCACTCCCCCTTCCCATTCATTCACACCATGGCAGCAGCGGACTTCAGGATAATAAGCCGCTGCGATGGAAAGAAGCGTGCGTCCATCAATAGTAGTACGGAGCGGCACCGTGGGAATGCCGCTCTCTTTCCAATAAACTAATGTATCTGGTCCTTCGAACAGTAACTTAGTTGTTGTCACTGCGTCCGAAAATCCTCAGCAGATAGAGGAAGATGTTAAGGAAATCGAGGTAAAGATTCAAAGCGCCAAGGATACCGATCTTTGTCAGCTCTTCGCTTGTCATCTCCGAACCATACTGCCTGTTGATATCGGCAACACGCTGTGAATCCCATACTGTCAGACCTGTAAAAAGGACAACTCCGACAATGGAAATGAGGAAATCAAGCGCGGAAAGGCGGAAAAGCATATTCAATAGCGAGGCGATGATAAGACCAAATAGTCCCATAGTAAGATATCCGCCGATTCCTCTCAGATCCTTCTTTGTCACTGCACCATAGATTGCACCGCCAGCAAATACAGAGAGAGCTGCGATGAAAGCTGTGAAGATCGAAGTGCCTGTATAGACAAGGAATATTGTAGACAATGTCAGCCCTGTCAGGGCAGAATAGCCAAGGAATATTGCAGTAGCTGCTCCTGTCGAAAGCCTCTCAACTCTTCCTGAAAGCACCATCACAAGCACAAGCTGTGCAATGAAAACAGCAATAGTGACAAAAGGATTGAGGACAAGATATCTTAAAAGCGTTGCAGACTGTGATGTGAAAAATGCAACAGCCGCGGTAATTGCTAGACCAAGAATCATCCAGAGATAGACGCTCTTCATCAAAGCATTCTCTCTGATCTTTACGTCTCTCAGAACAATTGATTTCTTTTCGTTCATGAAAACTCCTTTATTTAAATATACAGCAAAAAGAGATGATGCGGCAAATAAACGAAGCAACTACATCCAGAATACAGATAATGTGCTACACTTATTGCATGATTGAAGAAGGAAAACTTGCCCCGGATTTCACTCTTCCGGATGAAAATGGAAATGAAACAGCACTCTCATCGCTCGACGGTCAGATTGTAGTACTCTACTTCTATCCCAAAGATAATACACCGGGATGTACAAAGGAAGCCTGTTCTCTCAGAGATACAATAGATGACCTTGCAAAACTTGATGCCACAGTTATCGGCATCAGCCCGGACAGCTCTGCGTCTCACATAAAGTTCAAGGAAAAGCATAATCTACCCTTCCACCTTCTCTCTGACCCAGAGCATAAGGTCATGGAAATGTATGGAGCATACGGTGAGAAAATGCTCTATGGAAAGAAGACTACAGGAGTCATAAGATCGACATTCATCATCGGCAAAGATGGCACAGTGCTGAAAGCTTACAGGAAAGTCAATACAGCAACCCATGGAGAAGATGTAAAGAACGCACTGGAGAAGCTAGCTGCAAAGTAAACGCAGGGAAGCCTACTTCCATTTTGACTGGTTTAATTCCCCTAGAAAAGTGTTTAAAACCGGCTCTGGTTCCCCTAGAAAATGTTGAATCCAGCCATTTATTCACCTAGATTTTTGAGTTTTACCACTCATAATTTGTGTTACAGAAAGAATTAATAAGATTCATATCTTCTTTTCGTATTTAACGAAATAAAATTCCGAGGAAGAAAGCTCTTTTAGGGCTCTCTTCCCCATCGCTTTTTTCAATTCTTGAAACTATGCACTGGAGCAGGAATCCTGCCACCACGGGCTATGAAATCATCGCAAGAGAATCTGTTCACGCTCATAATCGGAGCGTAACCAAGAAGACCGCCGAAAGTTGCAGTATCGCCAACACCCTTACCGATAACAGGAATAAGGCGGACTGCCGTTGTCTTCTGATTGACCATACCGATAGCCATCTCATCTGCAATGATTCCTGAAATGGTTGTAGCCTTTGTATCCCCTGGGATTGCAATCATATCCAGTCCGACAGAGCAGATGCATGTCATAGCTTCCAGTTTCTCTATAGTAAGAGCACCTGCATTGACTGCATTGATCATTCCTTGGTCCTCACTGACAGGAATGAATGAACCGCTGAGACCTCCTACATAGCTTGATGCCATAAGGCCGCCCTTCTTCACCTGGTCATTGAGAAGCGCAAGAGCTGCGGTTGTACCAGGCGCACCTGTTCGCTCTAAGCCCATCAGCTCAAGGATATCCGAGATACTATCCCCTATTGCCGGCGTAGGAGCAAGGGAGAGATCGACAATCCCGAAAGGAATACCAAGCCGCTTTGAAGCTTCCTTCGCAACAAGCTGGCCAAGCCTTGTTATCTTGAAAGCTGTACGCTTTACAGTCTCTGCAAGAGTCTCGAAATCCTTGCCTTTCACGCCTTCCAGTGCATGTTTGATCACACCCGGTCCGCTGACACCTACATTGATAACAGCATCCGTTTCGGTAACACCGTGGAATGCACCAGCCATGAACGGGTTATCATCAGGGGCATTGCAGAAAACGACAAGCTTTGCACAGCCGATGGAATCACGGTCAGCAGTCTTCTCAGCTGCCGCTCTGATGATTTTCCCCATCAATGCCACTGCATCCATATTGATACCGGTCTTCGTTGAACCGAGTGCAACAGATGAACAGATGTTATCTGTGACAGCAAGCGCTTCAGGGATGGACTGTATCAGCATCTCTTCCGCTTTTGTCATGCCCTTTGCACAGAGAGCTGAATAGCCTCCGAGGAAATTCACACCGACTTCCTTTGCAGCTTTATCGAGGGTTCTGGCAATGGTTACAAAATCTTCAGGAGTCTTGCATGCAGCTGCTCCGATGATTCCCACTGGTGTTATTGAAATACGCTTGTTTACAACAGGAATGGCATATTCTCTCTCTATCTCATTGCCAGTCCTGACAAGATCCTTTGCAACCGTCGTGATTTTCCTGTAGATGTTATCACAGAGGTTATCCAGGTTATCTGAAATACAATCCAGAAGGGAGATTCCCAGCGTGATGGTTCTCACATCGAGATTCTCCTTCTCTATCATCGTGTTGGTCTCAATTACTTCGCTGAGATTGATCATCGTCAGATCCTCTGCATATTCTCAAAAATCTCTTCTCTCTGCAGCTTGATGATGCAGCCGATTCCCTGCCCCAGAGCCTCAAGCTCTTCTGAAAGGGTAAGGAATTCCTTATTCGCATTATTGGCATCGCAGATCATCATCATATTGAAAAAGCCATCAACAATGGTCTGGCTGATATCCAGAATATTCACATTGCGCTCTGCAAGAAATGTACAGACTTTAGCGATAATCCCAACCTGATCCTTACCGACAACTGTGATAATCGATTTTCTCATAATATCTCCACTCCAGCTATTCTAGCGAAGAGATGAGAAAAGATACAGCTATCGCAAATTGCCAGACAACGCTCTGATACGTCCAGGCTCGAAGGAATAAGCTTTTCTCAAAGCGAGAGCGGCAGGAATGATATAAGAGATATCATTTGAAACTGAATGTTCTTCGAGAATGTATCTGGAATGAAGAGATTCCAGAAACTCTTCAGCGTTCCCTATGAATTCAAATGAATCAGCCAGCTTGCCATCCAAAGCTGCTTCCAGCTGTTCATCAAGAACTCTTTCATACTTCATATGGCAGAGAAGCGTATCATGGAAGATGTCGGGATTATGAGGATAAGTGAAAATGTCTGCAGCGTAATGAGTGATCTTGCCGAGCGTATATGCGGCTGTAATTCCATCGGGAACCAAAGATGTTGCCAGCCTTCTGATCCGCAGCATCGCAGTCCTGTAATTATGACCACGGCATTCATCCCCAGGAGCTACATCGCTGAGATATGATGTGAAGAGAATGTCAGGCTGGACATTCCCGAAAAGATATGCAAGTCCTTCAAGGACTCCCATAGGATGTCTTGTCAGAATATGGATTCCTAAACGGATGTGGCTTACCAATCTCACATCAGTATTGGACCACTGGAAGATGAAATCATCGTTTCTTCATTATTAATTCTATGATAATAATGATCTTAAGGGGGGCGTTGGATGGTCCAGAGCAAGTTAAAGCCTATATGGAAGCCTGCCTCAGAGGGTTCGATTCCCTCCGTCTCCAAGAAGATGATTAGTCAGTGCAACAACTCTGCCAACTCCGAGAAAGGCTATTACAGTCCCGATTCCCACAACACCGATACGAGACGTGAATATCAGGGAAATAGCAATCGATACAAGTACGTTCACACCATCGAAGAGATTCTTTACCAGCCCAGTTCCCTTTCCTGCGGCATCTGCGATTGTCTGCACGATTCCATCCCCTGGGTTCGGCACTATCCTCATATTCAGCGAAAATGAAGCTCCTACGCCTGTGGCAGCGATAGCTAGAAACAGAGCTATGAAACGCGCTGCATAAGATGAGAAGAAACTTTCAGCTGGAAGGTCTGGAAGAAGAGGTATATATGCCGAGAAAATGTTCATGACTCTTGTAAACAGAAGCGAAAGCGGCAGCTGCAGAACATCCTTGAGCAGCGTTATCCGAAACTTCTCGACTCTTCCCTCTCGGAACATAAACAGATGTATGAAGATCTCAATGATGACGAAAAGAGTATAGAGCACAAATGTGGCATCTCCGATTGCTGTACCCGTGATTTCACTTGCAGCGGCTGCTACAGAGACAATCGGAGAGACACCTAATCCTGTCTTCACATTCAGCGTGATACCGAATGCAAGTATGATAAGACCAAGCAGGTATATGGCTACGCGGGAATAAGTACTGTGCTTCACAGCGTATATTTACCGCGAAGCACAGGTTTTGCATAGAGCTATTTCAGGAATCCCTGGATTATCCTCTCTTCAGCTTCCTCTTCAGTAAGGCCGAAAGTACGGAGCTTCAAAAGCTGTTCGCCGGCAATCTTACCGATGGCGGCTTCATGGATCAGGGATGCATCAATGCAATTGGCATCAAGCTGAGGGGTAGCGCTTACAGTACCGTGCCCCGTGATGATGGCATCGCACTCGCTATGCCCTGTACAGCGTGCATTCCCTTTGATTACTGAATGATAAGACTGATGAGAGTCATCTTTCGCTACAGAACGTGAGATAAGATCAATGGAGCTTCCCTCTCCATTCATATCGACAGAGAACTCCGTTGTCGCACACTGATTCTTCTCAGTAAGAAGACGCTCATGGATTACCAGGCTGGAAGAGCGGCCGACAACACCCCTTGTAACACGACGTGAGCTTGTAACCCCGCCGATCTGGGATGTCTCCATCTCCATTGAACTCTCCTCACCGAGATTAATCTCTGTGACAGGATCTATGGATTTCTGTCCATTGCCCTTGCCTGTTCCCACATGCTTCTCAAGATACTTCACCTTCGTTCTGTCTTTTATGAAGAAGCGATGGATACCATTATGTCTTGCGCTCTCACCATTATCAGTGTGGACACCGCATCCGGCAATGATAGTCACATCGCAATCGGAACCGATATAGAAGTCATTGTAGACCAGATCGTTGACATCGCCGTGTGTAACACATGCGGGGATTGCAAGGCTCTCGCCTTTTGTTCCATCATCGATAACGATATCAAGCCCGCTCTTGTCCTTTTTCGGATTGATATGCACGTGTTCCGTGCTCATTCTCTCTATGCTCTTCCCGTCTTCCCTGATGGAGTAAGCTCCGCAGAAAGAACCCTTCCAGTCGGAGACGAGGCTGAGAATCTCTTCAGTTGTACTCTTCATGAATCCCTCCTGATTGAAGCTGAAGGACAGACAGGGCAATGTGCTGAGCTTATAAGATGAGGAAGGATATCCTCCCGTCTTCCTTCTTCCGCAAGGCGCCCATTCTCGATTACTGCGATTCTATCCGCAACACTGAGGATTCTCTCCTGATGAGAGATGATGATCTCTGCCCTGTCAGGAGCTTTCCTTATCTCCTGGAAAGCATCAATCAAACCCTGGAACGACCAGAGATCTATACCAGCCTCCGGCTCATCGAAAACAGAAAGCTTCGTGCCACGTGCAAGGACTGAGGCAATCTCAATACGTTTGATTTCACCTCCTGAAAGAGAAGCATTCACCTCCCTTTCTTCATAATCTCTGGCACAGAGACCGACCTTTGAAAGCAATGAGCAGAGTGTTTTCTCATCGAGAGTTCCGCCTGAAGCTATCTCCAGCAGATCGCGGACAGTGATACCCTTGAACCTGACAGGCTGCTGGAAAGCATAGCTGATTCCTCTCCTCGCTCTCTCTGTCACGTCCAGATCCGTTATATCCTCACCATCGAAGAAGATTCTTCCATCCTGAGGTCTTTCGATACCAGCGATAATCTTCGCCAGTGTCGTCTTGCCACCGCCGTTTGGACCGGTTATTGCCGTCAATCCGCTCTCTGGAATAGTCAGAGACACAGAATCAAGCACCTTGCGTCCATCCGGAGTGCTCCATGATATATTCTTTAATTCGAGCATCTTTTCTCCTCTCAAAGAAGATACATTTACGAGAAGAATAAGAAAAGGGGCAACCCTGCCCCTCGTTCATCTGGTCTGTGAAGACTGACTGCGTTTACGGAATTTCAAAGGCGATATCCCAGTCTGCTCCTTGAAGACTCTGTCAAACGTCTTTACGCTGCTGAATCCGGAAATTGAAGCTATCCTGGCAATGCTGTCATTGCTGCTGAGAAGATTTATCTCCGCTTTCCTGACCCGGAAGACTGTCAGATAATCATAGAACGTCATACCGGTACAGTTCTTGAAAACCCTGGAAAAGTAAGTCGGGACATATCCTGCAGCAGCTGCGGCATCAGGGAGTGATATCGGATCCTGATAATGCTCTTCAATGAATCTAAAGACTTTGCTGATTCTCTCCTTTGCTTTTGAAAGCTCAACAATCTCAGTCTCACCAATGAGCGGGTTATGTCTCTCATCTGTGATGAAAGCAACAAGACGGAAGAGCGCTGAACGGACAAGAAGCTCCCGGGAAAAGATATCATCAGGGATACCTTCCAGTTCTGAAAGAATGGAGAAAAGGTAAGCCTTATCCTCTTCTTTCCAGTTTTCAGTAGTCTTTGAGGCAACTGATAGACGTCTCTTCACATCTGCAATAAGCTTCTCGCTGGAAGCTGTTCCGCCAAGAAGCGACGGGGAGAAGACAATGGATGTCGTATCAGCAGAAGAAGGAAGACCATAGTGGCAATCACCGGAATTGATGATGACAGCCTCTCCCTTAGGCACAGAAAACTGTTTGCTGTTGATAAACAGCACCAATTCCCCTTCATTTACAAATGTAACCTCAATTTCGTCATGCCAGTGCATGGGAAAGACTTCAGTCTCTTTCCTGCGCAAGAGGACAAAGTGAAGATCCTGCTCAGAAGTCGAAAACAAAAATGGTGTATACATGCTTTAATCCTCTAATTCCGGTTAACGGAAAAAATGATTCAGGTTCTAATTTAACAGAAAATCAGACAATAAGCAAAATATTTTTACGCTATTGCAATCAGATAATGCTGTCAACCTTCTTTTCCAGAAATTCTGACAGTACATCAGCTATAAGCTGATGATCTTCTTCAGAAGCCATACCAGAGACTGTTATACTGCCCACGGTAACTCCAGAGAGCAGCATTATAGGGAAAGAACCGCCTTCTTCAGTATACTCTTCTTCATTAAGGCCACGCTCGGAAAGCTTACGCCCCTTCGCCCGGTTTACCAGCCCATCATGCATCGAGGATCTGCCGGCTAGCTCTGCCGTATTTGCTTTGCGATATGCCCACCTGATGTTATTCGCACTCGCACCATCCATGGCAGAAGCATAGACAATTGAACCGGAGAGACGGATCTGGACATAGACAGCCGCACCTTTTTCTCTTGCCTTGGCAATCAGCCTCTCTCCTATATCGTGGAGAAGGGAATACGAAAGCGTAGCGAAGCGGAGTTCTTCTTCCTGTTTTTCCAATATAGAAAGTAATTTAGTATCATCCATGCTTCTGTATTGTAGCACTCAAATCAATGAACTCCAATCAGGGGAAATGATCGCCCCATATCAGTCCGGAATCTCAAAAGAATCTTAGATACGGTAAAGGCGCTCGCTGCTTTCACTATCCTGGCGGAAGAAAACAGCAGTGAAGCCAGTGATGGCGACAAGCGTTGAATCAGTTTCAGAGGCAAGAGAAGCAGAGATTTCCTTCACTTCATCCTTATTGGCAGTAAAACGTACTTTTACAAGCTCATGAGAGGTCAGAGCAGCATCGAGAGCCGCAATGACTCCCCCTGTCAAACCTTCTTTTCCCACATATACAACTGGATCAAGCTGCTGTGCCTGTGAACGTAAAAAAGCTCTTTGATAACTCTTGAGTTCCATAACAGAGAAAAGATAAAGCCTAACAGGGAGAAAAGCAAGCCCGACTGCCGGAGAGGTTTCAGTCGTACATTGCTTTCACTTCGAATCTCTTTATCTTCTTCGTGCTTGTCATCGGCATCGGGGTATCGACAACAGTGACCTTAGTGATTTTCTTATAGCTCTGAAGATCTCTGTTAACCTCAGCAACGATTTCATTCATATGCTTTTCGATTTCAGCTTTATTGCCACCGACAGAATCTGCATATTTCTTTGCTGGATAAATCAGGATTCTTATGCCTTCGCTCTTCATGGCTTTATCAATAAGATAGCCGATTACACAGACCTGATCGATATCATCATAGAGCTGGAAGTGGTCTTCGATCTCCTCTGGGAAGACATTCTTACCACCATCTGTGACAATAACGCTCTTTGCCCTTCCTGTAAGATAAAGATAGCCATCAGCGTCCTCATGGCCGACATCGCCTGTATTGAGCCAGCCATCGGAAGAAAGCACTTCCTCTGTTGCCTCCTGATTATTGTAATAACCCTGCATGACCATTGGTCCCTTGATGTAGATTGTACCGTTGCCATCACTGTCAGGATCGACAATCTTCACCTGGCACTCCGGAATCTTCCTGCCGACAGAGGTTTCAATATATGCCTCGGTAGGATTGAGATGTGTGATCGGAGAAGTCTCTGTAAGACCATAGCCCTGGACAAAGTCGATACCAAGTTCATTGAACATACGGAATGTGGAAGCCGGCAGAGGACCGCCGCCGCAGATGCAGATACGATTGTCTTCCAGAGAAAGCTGCCTGAGAAGGAAGCCGAACATCTTCTTTCCGATATTTATCCCTGTAAGTTTCTTGATGAAACCAGATAAGCCCATCATCGCCTTTATAATGCCGTAGACGACGATACCTTTTTTCCTTACACCTGCCATCAGTGCTCCGATCATCTTATTGAAGAGCATCGGGACCGCAAGGAACATTGTCACATGTCCTTCTTTAAGTTCCTTCAGAATCTGGGTAACAACAAGCTTCTTGCCGAATACTGTAGCAGCACCTACAGAGAATGACTCGAAGAAAACAGCAAGCATCGTATAAGCATGATGGATAGGAAGAATAGCGTAGAAGACATCTGTGGAATAGATATTCATGTTTCCCTGTGCCAGATAGCAATCTGCGACAAGATTGGTATGGGAGAGCATGACGCCTTTCGGTGTACCTGTCGTTCCCGATGTGAAGAGAATAGCTGCAGTTTCATCTGCTTCGCATTTCCAGCCTTCCCTCTCAGGACCATTCATATCGAGGACAAAAGGATGGCTCTCATCGCTCTCAAGACTGTACTTGGCTTTAAGTCCTGCGCTTCCATCTGCATCGACTCTATCTATTCTCTCCTTGTCAATGAAGAGTCTGGAAACACCACCGAAAGAGATAAGATGTTCCATCTCATTGTCCTTGAGAGAATAATCAAGAGGGACGACAATGCAGCCGGCATAGATAATCCCCAGATAAGCTATAGCCCACTCAGGACTGTTCTTTCCAGAGACACCGATCTTATCGCCTTTCTGTGCTCCTTCTGAAAGAAGGAAGTAGCTGACTTCTCTGATTTTCTTCTCAGCTTCACGGTATGTGAACTTCTCTTCCTTTGGAGAGAATGCTCTGAAACAGAGATTATCCGGATATCTCAGACAGGAGATGTGGAACATCTCTTTGATATTAGGCCACTGGCCATTGAATTCCTTTCCTCTGAATTCATCGAGGAAAGCCCAGGGCTGTGTTGGTTTGAATTTCATGTTTTCCCCTTTTAATGCAGGGTCAGGCCTGCAACAACTAATTTTAGCCTCCCTTTCTCTGGAGTCAACATGATAAAAGGGTCAAAATATGTAGTAAATAATTACTATTAGACGGAAAAAGGCGCCAGAAGCGCCTTTCTCATGCAGCGGGGAAGCGAACAGTTATCTCCGTTCCCTCTCCAAGCTTGGATTTAAGAGAAATCGAACCGTGAAGAGTAATGACACTATGACGGACAATCGAAAGCCCCAATCCTGTACCGCCAGAAGATCTTGAGCGTGATTTATCGACACGGTAGAAACGTTCAAAAACCCTGTCCTTGTCCTTATCAGGAATTCCTATTCCTGTATCGCGCACTGAAACAACAATCTCGCTGCCATCTCTGAAAACAGAGACAAAAGCCGAACCATCTTTCTTATTGTATTTGATGGCATTATCAACAAGATTCATCAGCATCTCATCAACAAGCAAGGCCGATCCGTTGATAACCCCGGGGTCTTCGGTACTGAGCTCAAGGCTGACGCCCATCGTCTCTGCCCTTTTCCTCAGACGGGATACAACATCATCTGCTATTTCAGAGACACTGATGCGTTCCTCCTCATCAGCTTCCCCTTCATCGAGCTTGGAAAGCCTGATGATATCATGGACAAGCGCGATAAGACGCTGGCTCTCATCGTAGATTTCCTTGCCGAAATCCTTTACCGTCTCCTCAGGAATGCCACCATTCTTCAGAAGTTCAGCAAAACCCGAGATGGATGTCAGAGGAGTCTTCAGCTCATGGCTGACATTGGCTGTGAACTCCCTCCTGAGTCTTTCACGTTCAGACTTTTCCGTGATGTCCATGATTATGATCACAGCACCCGTGACTGAAGCAGACTCAAATACAGGAGATGCGATGACCTGCAGCATTCTGGTCTTATTATCTACAATTGTCTCGCTTCTCTTACCGGAAAGTGCATCCTGTATGGCACTTGAGAACATATCAGAACGGTTTATGGAGAGAACAGAATCCCCTGGCCTTCCTTCCTCCGTATCGAAGAGCATGAAAGCTGCTCTGTTGACTGAAAGAAGTCTCATTTCCTTATCGATCACTGCAAGCCCTTCTGCCATGTTATCAGTGATGACAGCGAATTCCCGGCTGCGCCTCTCTGCACTTTCTATCTGCTCATGTATAGTCACCTGCTGCTTCACAATACGGTAAAGAAGCGGTGAAAGCTCCTCATACTCCTCTGTATCTTCAGGGTGTTCAAGGTCTATGTTGTTGATAGGATCCGTGATATGTCTTGCAGCCTTCATCGAATACCACGCGAAGAAGAAAATGAGAATGATGATGATCACAAGCATAGGGAGAAGCATCTCAACCATGAAAGAGAGAATCGTTCCGGCAGGAACTGCAAGGCGGAGAACAGAACCATCGCTGAGTCTGACTGCAGCATAATGATAATTCTCCAGAAGAGTATCACTTTGCCTTGTATCTTCTCCAAAGCCATAAGCAATGGCTTCCTGAACCTCTGGACGCTCCAGATGGTTCTCCATGCCATTCGGATCGGTTTCGCTTTCGAATGCGATGCTTCCATCTGGATCGATGATGGTAACACGGTGTCCCGGGACAGAAACCCGTGAGATATCAGCTGATCCATCTCCCGCAGCAGCTACCAGAAACCTCAGTTCCGAAATAAGATCGGACTCAATCCTTTCCTCATATTCATTGTAGAAAACAACTGTCGAGACAGTGAGTACGAGGAAGAATGTAAGCAAAATAGAGAGGAAAACCGTCTGGAAAATCTTCTTATTCATCATGCCCCCTGAATCTGTAACCTACACCTTTGACAGTCTCAATACGAAGTCCTTCAGACCCCAGTTTCTCTCTGAGATGGCGGATATGAACATCAACTGTCCTGTTCTCGCCATCGAATGAATAGCCCCAGACTGTGTTCAGAATACTGTCACGGTCAAGTACTATACCCTCATTCTCCATGAGATAAACAAGCAGATTGAATTCCTTCAGTGTCAGTTCAGCTTTCTCCCCATTGACTCTTACAGTATGGGAAGATGGAGAGATGGATATACCACCCCATGTAATATCATTCTTCTGCTTCTGCCTCTCGCTGCGCCTCAACACAGCTCTGATACGGGAGAGAAGCTCCATCATGCCAAAGGGCTTGGCAATGTAATCATCAGCACCGCTGTCCAGTCCAAGGACCTTATCGTACTCTGTACCTTTAGCAGTAAGCATGATTACAGGAATATCCTTCAAGGCAGAATCCGCTCTGATAGAAGAGAGAATCTCAAGCCCTGAAGCACCGGGAAGCATGATGTCAAGGAGATAGAGCTCAGGAATGGTCTTGCCGGATTTTGAATTCATCTCCTCTCCAGACTCGAATGCTTCCACCTCGTAGCCAGCTCCTTTGAGAGCATAGCTGACGAGTTTTCTGATTGAAGGATCATCTTCAACGAGGTATATCATCTCAGTTTACCTGTACCGGGTTATTGATCCAGTCGCCACTGGCATCGAGAGAGTTAAGAACCCAGCGAGCCAGCGATGCGGCATGGTCCCCCATCCTTTCAAGATATTTAGCCACCATGAGAAGATCCGGAGCTTCCTGGGCATCCTTATCTCCTTCCCTGATCATTGCTGTCACCATCTGCTTAGCCTGATCAAAAGCCTTATCAGCAGAATCATCCTCAGCGATGACAGCAGTTGCCTTCGAGGCATCGGAGTGAACGAATGCATCAATTGCCCCTGTAACCATCTCGATGACAGTACCGATCATCTTATCCAGGCCGACACGGCTCGTCAGCTCTTCAGACTCGATGAATGGCAGAATCTCTGCAATGTCTACGGAATTGTCTGCAATACGCTCAATGTCATATACCATCTTCATGGCAGAGGAGATTGTCCTGAGATCTTTGGCAACAGGCTGTCTTCTCAGAAGAAGCCTCAGGCAAAGAGCCTCAATCTCCCTGTCCTTCTCGCTGATCTCACGGGCAATGTCCATTATCCCTCCAAGCTTTGTCCTACCCTTACCGGAGAGAGCATCCTGGAGTGCGGTGAGTGTGTCCTCTGTAAGAGAACCCATCTTGATCATACTTACATAAAGCGTCTCGAGCTCGCTATCGAATCTTGTTCTCATATCAACCAAACCTTCCTGTGACGTAATCTTCAGTTCTAGAATCAGATGGAGTGGAGAAGATCTTCTCTGTATCGTCATATTCTATTACTTCTCCCAGGAGGAAGAAAGCTGTTTTGTGCGCAATACGGAGAGCCTGCTGCATATTATGAGTAACAATGATTATCGTATATCTGTCACAAAGACTCATAGCCAGCTCCTCCACTTTTGCTGTCGATATAGGATCGAGGGCAGAAGTAGGCTCATCCATCAGGAGTACCTTCGGCTGGACAGCAAGTGCACGGGCAATGCAAAGCCTCTGCTGCTGACCGCCGGAAAGACCAAGAGCACTCTTCTTGAGCCTGTCTTTCACCTCATCGAAAAGAGCTGCATCAACAAGAGCCTTCTCCACAATCTCATCAAGCTTTACCTTGCTTCTGATTCCATGCGTACGCGGACCGTAGGCAATATTATCATAAATGCTCATCATGAATGGATTAGGCTTCTGGAAAACCATACCGACTTCATACCTCAGGCCATTTACATCGACTTTCGGCGAGAATATGTTTTCACCATTGTAGATGACCTGCCCTTCGATACGTACACCAGGAACAAGATCATTCATTCTGTTGAGCGTTCTCAGGAATGTTGACTTACCACAGCCAGATGGTCCGATAAGAGCTGTGATGCTCTTCTCTTCCATCTTGAGGTTTATCTTCTTAAGAGCCTGCATGTTCCCATACCAGAGATCCAGGTCCTTAGTCTCTATAATTGTCACTGTCCATTTCTCCTTTCCATCAGTCTGCCCATATAAGTTGTAAGCAGATTGATGATAACTGTAAGAACCATGAGGATTGAGGCGATTGCGAATGCGATATCGAACTCACCCCTTTCGCTTGCATAGACATAAAGAGCAACTGTAAGTGTTGCGCCAGCGCTTCCCATGCCCTTGAAAAATCCATTGACATTGTGTGCAAAGCCCGCTGTGAACAGAAGGGCTGCAGATTCACTGAGAATCCTTCCGATTGAAAGGATACATCCAGTGATAATGCCATTGATACAAGTCGGCAGAACTACTGTCCTGATGACTCTCCACTTACCAGCTCCAAGAGCGAATGCACCTTCTCTGTAGCTTTCCGGAACTGTCTTCAGGCTTTCCTGTGTCGTTCTCATGATTGTAGGAAGATTCATGATGACAAGAGTGAGCGAACCAGCAAGAAGCGATGTTCCAAGCGAGCAGAACTGCACGAAAACAAGCATGCCTACAAGACCATAGATGATCGATGGAATACCTGAGAGGGTCTCTGCCGCAAACTCGATAATCTCAACAACCTTTCTGTTTGTAGCATATTCATTAAGATAGATAGCCGCACCGACACCAATCGGAAGAACAACAAGAAGCGTTGTGATAACAATGTAAAGAGTATTGAGAATATCCGGGAGAATGCCAATTGTATTACGGAGCATGCTTGGACTTGTGAACAGGAGCTCTCCTGTGATATGAGGCACACCACGGAAAAGCACATAAAGGAGCATGAAAGCCGTGAGTACTGTGACAATAACGACAGAAATAATGCTCAGCCCCTTCATCACAGAACACCAGGCAAACCTTTTTCCTGAAATTTTCTCTATCATTTCTTCTCTCCCCCTGATGTCTTGAGAACATTGAGTATCGCATTGATGATCATGATGAAGAGGAAAAGCACCAGCGCAATCGAGAAAAGCGCCTGTCTCTGAAGTCCTGATGAATAGGACATCTCAGAAGCAACTGCAGTGGTGAGGAACCTGACAGACTTGAAGAGAGATGGCATATTGGCGACATTGCCAGCAACCATCATGATTGCCATAGCCTCTCCGATAGCTCTTCCGATACCAAGAACGATGGCTGTGAAGATGCCGCTCTTGGCAGCTGGCACAGTTACACGGAAATATGTCTCTGTACTCGTCGCTCCCAGTGCCAGCGAAGCCTCTTCATACTCTCTGGGAACAGCTTCAAGAGCTGAAAGGGAGACGTTTATGACTGATGGAAGAATCATGACTGCAAGAACGATGATTGCCGCAAAAAGCGTTGCACCATCGGGTACGCCAAAGAGTATTCTTATACCAGGAACAAGGATTGTCATACCGACAAGGCCATAAACTACCGATGGGATACCTGCTAGAACCCCAATGCAGAGTTCCATGACCTCGCGGACTTTTTTAGGTGCCATCTTAGCAAGAAATACTGCTGCGAAGAATCCAATTGGTACTCCTATGATGATTGCACCGGCTGTACCATAAATCGAAGTAAGGATAAACGGGAGGATTCCGAATGCGGGTTCCGAAGCGGTGGAGGCCCATCTTGTTCCGAAGAGAAACTCAATGGGCCCTATCTTGAAGATAGCTGGCAGTCCTGACACCACAAGATAGATTGTGATGACCAGGACCGAACCAACCGCTACAAGTCCTAGAAGAAGGAACACCATGTGAATCAGATCCTCCACCAGCCTTCTGGGATTATCCTTATATCCCTTCTGGGCGATGAATTCACCAAGCTTCATGAATGGTCCTCTTCAATCACTCTGCTACAGGAACAGCACCAGCTCCAGCGATTATAGAAGCTGCATCTGTGCTTGTGCAGTAGTCAAAGAATGCCTGTGCTGCTTCAGAAAGCGGTGTTTCTGCAAGTGTTGCGAAGACAAATGGTCTCTGGATCTTGTACTCACCGCTCTTTACTGTCTCTTCGGAAGGAGCAACACCTTCAACTGTGACTGTCTTCACAGAATCGAGGTTGCTTGCAAGAGAAGCATATCCGATAGCACCAGGATTCTGGGAAACTGCTGTGATTACAGCACCAGTTGATGTGAGTTCCTGGCTGTACTTGCAGATATCCTCTGTTCCGGTGATTGATTCAAAGCCATCTCTTGTACCAGAACCAGCTTCGCGTCCGATAGGAACAACAGGTGCATCTGCTCCACCTACTTCACTCCAGTTTGAAATCTCGCCTGTGTAAAGGCCATAAATCTGGTCGATTGTAAGATCGCTTACAGGATTGTCTGCATTTACGATGATTGCGATTCCATCAAGGGCAACGATTGTCTGTGCAAGACCAGAAGCAACCTCGTTATCCTTGAGAGCACGGGATGCAAGACCGATATCACATCTGCCTTCAAGTGCTGCTGTGATACCTGTACCGCTTCCCGTCGGATTATATGTAACATTCACGCCTGGGTTGTCAGCCATATACTGCTCAGCAAGAGAAAGGATGACCTTCTCCATTGATGTGGATCCATCTGTAGAGACTGTTGCGCTCTCCTCAGATGCACCGGTTGCGAAAACAGCTGTCATTGCAAAAGCTGCAACAAGCATGATCATGAGAATTTTCTTCATTTTCAGACTCCTATAGGGCATAGCCCTTATTCGTTTTCTGACAGCATGTTAATGAATGAAGATTAACTGGTAAGCGCAGACATGTTAAATCTGTGTAAATTATTCACAAGCTGCGGGATGGCTGAGAACAATACCTGAAATCTATTTTATATATGCAAGGCAATTCCCACCAATCACAGGCAATGTTAACATTCACCGTAATCGGATTCAAACGCAGACGGAGGATGAAATGGAAAGAAGCAGCATGTATCAGCTCGGAGACATTTGGGAAAATCCATATGTGCGTCATCTTGGCATCACAGATCATATCAGGGAACTTGCCGCAATCGATGACGAACTGAGAAGAGAGAAGAACCGTATGGGAAAGAGCAAAGAAGGAATACAGGAAATCGAGAGGCACTTCCAGAATGAGCTTGCAGACCTCGTCCTGATTGCACTGAAGGACTTGGATCCGGACCTTCTCAGAGCCAGAGAAAGAAAATTCCTCGAGAAAGCGGCTCAGAAACTCTGATTCTCAATTATCTGCCTTCCAGGGGCAGGCTATCTCCATCATCGACTCTATCATACTGTGCAGGAGTCTGGTTTTGTCAGTATCTACAGCTTTGTAATAAACTTCCTTTCCCCTGCGCGTGGAGGTTATAAGCCCTCCGGCTTTCAGCATCTTCAAGTGATGCGAGACAGCAGGGCTTGTCATATCCATCATCGAGGAAATGTTGATAACACACTCCTCGCAATGGCAGAGAAGCCAGAATATGCGGAGCCGGCTTTCATCTCCCAGCTGTTTGAAGATTTCTGAAAGTGTCGTGAATGAAGAGAGAGGAGGCAGCTGTCCAATCTCCTTTTCAAAAGGTTCCCCGTGATCATGTGGCAGTGATGGATACATAACCTCTCCTCCTAACAATAAATCCCATAACATGGGGTTATAAACGATATAATTGATGGGACTGAGGACGACATATCTTCTAAGCCTAGAGCTTCATCAGGAGTCTGTCCCAGTTCCCTTTCAATCCCTATTG
>CALXLB010000050.1 GCA_944389085.1 uncultured Spirochaetaceae bacterium | reverse complement strand
TGTCGCACCAGAGCTGGGAGGCGCTGGCCGCGATCAGATGACAAAGGAAGTCTGGAGGGAGGTTAGGAAATACCTTAAAGCTGTGAAAAAGGACCTTTACCTTGTCGGAGAGGATTGGGACGACAGCACAGAGTATATGCAGGGAGATACATGGGATGCCACGATGAATTACTATGGCTCCTCACGGCCTCTGCGGTCATGGATGGGTGAAAGAGACAGATTCCTTACAGCAGGCTGGGGGCATGATCCGCAGCGTGAGCAGGGATGGACAGGTCCAGAGACAGCAAAAGCTCTGATGGATGCCATCCTCTCCGTACCATCTCAGGCTGTTTACTTCCAGATGAATCTTCTCGACAGCCATGACTCCCCACGTCTTCATAACAACAGGGCTGTTTTCAATAAAGATGTCTATATCGGAGTGGTTATTGCATACTTCATGCTTCCTGGCATGCCTTCGGTATATTACGGAGATGAGAATCTCATTGCTGGCGAGATGGGATCTGTTGAAGCTGCCAGATACCCCATGTGCTGGGATGAAGGGAAGTGGGACATGGATGTTCATGGTGCTTATCAGAGTATGGCAATGCTGAGAAAGCTTCCATTCTTCGGATACTCCGCATACAGGGTAGAAGCCATAGATGATGAAGCATTTGCCATCTTACGCATTTCAAGCGGTATTGCTGCTCTGGCTGTAATCAACAAATGTCCGAGATCGAGGGAGGTAAGCATAGATCTCTTCACTCTTCCTTCTAAAGCTTTCAAGCTGTGGCTTGGCAAAGGGGAAGCAAAGATATCTTCCGGCAGGCTTTCTCTTCAGCTTGAAGCTTATTCCAGTGCTGTAGTACTGCTCTCGGACAGCAGCGGAATCGTGGACGCTGATTAGAACGATTTTCTTGCATTTTCCATCGCTGATGAGTTTACGCGATGTAATACTTTTCGCATAATAGGCCAAGGAGTTTTCCAATGGCCTATTATTACAAGGATCTTTCGCGTACATTCAGCGAATATCTTCTTGTCCCCGGATATTCCTCTTCGGAATGCATACCAGATAATGTTTCTCTCAGAACACCGCTTGTCAAGTTCAGGAAAGGTGAAGAGCCGAGGCTGCATCTGAACATACCTATGGTCAGTTCAATAATGCAGGCAGTCTCCGGTGATAAGATGGGAGAGGCGCTGGCAAGAGAAGGTGGCGTTGCCTTCATCTATGGTTCGCAGAGTGCTGAAGATGAGGCTAAGATGGTTGGACGCGTCAAGGCATATAAAGCCGGATTCGTTTCATCCGACAGCAATCTTACTCCGGATAGTACGCTTCAGGATGTTCTTGACCTGACAAAAAAGACAGGGCATTCAACGATTGCCATCACAGAGGATGGAACTGCGACAGGGATTCTGAAAGGTGTTGTCACATCACGTGACTATCGTGTTTCCAGAATGTCTCCTGATGTTGTTGTCAGTTCATTCATGACACCATTCGATAAACTCGTTAAGGGAATGGATGGCATTACGCTTTCAGAAGCTAATGATATAATCTGGGAGCATAAGCTCAATCAGCTGCCGATTGTCGATAAAGATGGACACCTCACTTCATTTGTCTTCAGAAAGGATTATTCGGTCCATAAGGAAAATCCCAATGAGCTTCTGGATAAGCATAAGCGTTATATCGTCGGCGCTGGTATAAATACTCGTGATTATAAAGAAAGGGTTCCTCTTCTGCTTGAAGCCGGTGCTGATGTTCTCTGTATCGATTCCTCGGAAGGTTTCTCAGAGTGGCAGAAGAGAACGCTCTCCTGGATCAGAGAGCAGTATGGTGACAGCGTGCTTGTCGGTGCTGGCAACGTTGTCGACCGTGATGGCTTCAGGTTCCTGGCAGAAGCTGGTGCTGATTTCATCAAAGTCGGTATCGGGGGTGGTTCAATCTGCATTACCCGCGAGACAAAGGGAATCGGACGCGGACAGGCGAGCGCATTGATTGAAGTCGTGGAGGAGAGAGACAGATACTTCGAGGAAACCGGTATTTATATCCCTGTATGTTCAGATGGCGGTATTGTCTTTGATTATCATATCACGCTTGCATTGGCGATGGGCGCAGACTTCGTGATGCTCGGCCGCTATTTTGCCCGCTTCGATGAATCTCCTTCCCAGCTTGTGAACATAAACGGAAACTATCTCAAGGAGTACTGGGGCGAAGGCTCTCAGAGAGCAAGGAACTGGGCTCGCTACGACCTCGGTGGAGATAAGAAGCTCTCATTCCCTGAAGGCGTTGATTCCTATGTCCCATATGCAGGACCGCTTAAGGAGAATGTTGCTCTTACTGTTTCCAAGATAAAATCTACGATGTGCAACTGCGGTGCGATCACGCTCAAGGAACTGCGGGAGAAAGCCAGACTGACTGTTGTCAGCGCAACTTCCATCAAAGAGGGTGGAGCTCATGATGTCATACTCAAGGATAGAGAACAGTTCTCGATGAAATAATCTTGTATGCAGTGAACAACGGAGAGGGGTGCGGAGATAAGCACCCCTCAGTATTTTTCATGCAGCTTTTCCGTATTTTCTGTTTACGATATAGATTCCAGCTGAAACAAGTACAAGAGCCAGAAGCTTGTTGATTGAAAGTGCCTGCTCGACTTCACCGAGGAAGATGGCTGAAAGAAGAACTCCGAAAAGAGGAGTCATGAAGTTGAAGATCGATACACGGCTCACTGGGTTATTCTTCATCAGTATTCCCCATACAGAGTAGGCAACTGCGGAAATCAGGGCCATATAGAGAAGCAGGATATAAGCTGAAATCTGCGGTACCAGATCAATCCTTCCACCGAGAGCAAGGCCTACTGCTATCATGACGAAACCGCCGAGTATGAACTGATAGCCTGAGAGCATAACGACACTGAAACGCTTTGAATATCCCTTCACAAGAATTCCAGAGAGGGCAAGGCTTATAGTCGAAAGAAGAACAAGTCCTTCTCCCATCAGGGAAAAATGGAAGACCGTGCCGCCTTCAAATGAGATATTCATTATTATGAGACCACCGAATCCCATAATGCATCCGATGATCTTTGGCAGTGTCAGTTTCTCCTGCCGGAATACAAGCGAGACCATGAGAATGGAGAAGAATCCGCTGGCTCCGGAGAGAATCGTTCCCGCTACACCGCTTGTATGGGCAAGTCCTACATAGAAGCAGAAATACTGAACAATGGTCTGAGCAAGCGAGAGTTTGAGAATCGAAGGAAAAGAACCCTTTTCCGGTTTAATGAAGTGGCCTGCCATGATTGACTGCACGATAATGACAAGAATTCCAGCAAGAAAGAATCTGATTCCAGCAAACAGGATTATTGAGATTGTATCGGAGTTGTCGATTCCGAAAATTTCATATCCTCTCTTGATAGCTGGTGTCGCGCTTCCCCACAGGAAACAGCAGAGCATGGCCAGCAAGAAGACTACTGGAAGTTCGGAGAGCTTGTTCTTCTTTTCCATTTTTCGAACCTTCTTTTAAAGTGACAATGAAAAAGCCGGTTCATCACCGGCTTATGGAGGATACAAGGATTGAACTTGTGACATCTTGCTTGTAAGGCAAGCGCTCTCCCGCTGAGCTAATCCTCCGAACGGAAGCTACCTTACCATAGAACAAACCTTATTGCAAGTGCTGGAGAGAAAAATCACATCAAAGATACTGGAAAGTGCAGATATTTTTTAAGGTTTAAGTTCTCTTCCGTATATTAGCAAGACAGGATGGTGCTATTTATACAGGCTTGCAACTAAGTAAGTGCTTTGGGTATCATGCAGGAGTTAGGAGAATTACATGTTTTACAATAAGCGTAATACCCCCCCCATTCAGGCTTTAACGCGCTGCTGATCTGCGCTTTCCTGATTGTTCTTGTTTTCTCATTTGTCTCATGCAAAGAAGTCATACTTCTTCCACCTCCACATTCCGGATGCCATTCCTCAGGTGATGGTATAATCATTGAAACTGAAGCTGTTCTTCCTGATGATTATGAAGGGGAAGAGCCTGTCGTATCCATTCCGGCAATGGCAGAAGGTACAGTGATAGAGAGTGCGGCACAGCTTTCACAGTATGTCTTCGTTCCAGAAGAACTTGAGCTTGAAGACTGGTATACGGATGATACATGCAAGGAGAAAGTTGTCTTCCCATTGATAATCACTCCATCAACAAAGCTCTATGCAAAGTTCGAAGTCAAAGTTCCGATGATAGAGTACAAAGCAGTCTTCACATTCGAAGAGGGCAGAGAAGTACCAGAGGAAATAACAAACCTTCCACAGTCCGAACCTGCTGCTGACAAGACAGAGATAACGCTTCCAGATAATCCGAAGGCAGAAGATTTCACATTTGTTGGATGGTATTCAGATGAGGCTCATACAGAACTGGTAGAAGAAACTACTATTGAAGTAGATCCAGCAAAAGGCATAACTCTCTATGCATGGTTCCTGCAGAGTGAAGTAAGCATAGATGATGGTGTGCATGAACCGATTACTTACTTTGCAGCAACACGTGATGCAGCGACAGCAGCTTCTCTTGGAGTATCTGCAGGTGGATATTATGAAGTTCAGGAAGATAGTGTGGCATATGAAAATTCTGGTAACCATGCGATTTCCAAGGATTTTTATGTTCCTTCAACAATACTTGGGATTCCGACAGAAATTGGAGAGAGGGCATTCAGGTCTGTTGATTTTGGTGATAATGTCGATGTTGACATAAATGTCCGCAATATTGGAAACAATGCTTTTGAAAGCTGCAATTTTGGACAATATGCAACAAAAGACTCTATTTCATATAGTTTTATTGTCAAAGGAGATAATGGCATCGATGGGAGAATCGGTGACAATGCATTCAGCAGTGCTGGCTTTGGTCAATATGCTCAAACTGAAATTGATGTGACAATAACAAATAATGGAAATGTTGAGGGATATGCATTCGGAAGCACGGATTTTTTTGAAGGAACAGAAAATGATTCCTCAGTCATAATGGATCTTGGAAAATTGGCTTCGTTTTCTTTTGACAGTTCAACTTTTTTTGATAGTTCCATGAGTGGAACTCCAGAAGCAACTGTAGAAATAACTGCTGCTTATGCTTCTTCCTATGCTTTCTCAAGCGTGGAATTCTTTGCTAGTTCTGATTCAGGACCAGCAACTGCGACAATAAATATAGCCGATGGTGCTAATGATGCGATTCTTAATATGGAAATAGGTGACAGAGCAGAGCGGTCCATTGATTTTTATCTGAATACAGATATTGCGGATTTGGATACTAGCAGTATAGAAATCGATGATAATGTAACATTCTACTTCAACAATGTGCAAACAGAACTGTAAGTTTTAAGTTGCTTTGTTTTTGCCAATGCCTGGATATGCCTCGCATTGGCTTTTCTTTTTTCTGACATAAATCATGGTTTGTTGCGTATTAATGATAGAGAGGAAATATGGACAGATTCATTGATATACGGTTGTGGGAAAGAATCAGGAACGCAAATCTTGCTGAGGATTTTGCCTTTGATATCGGCTTTTCCCGTAACAAAGAGGGGGTAGGCTTCATGCTTAGGACCATACTTGGCTTGGAGGATATTTCCATAGAGAGTGTGGAGACACAGAAAAGCCTTAAGAATCCTTTTGGGCATTCTGCCGTCTTTGACATTTTCGCCCGCGACAGCAAAGGTAATCTTATTGATATCGAGATGCAGAGACAGGCTGGAGGTTGGAAGAAACTTTCGAAGCGGATGGCACTATATTCTGGGCTTTTGACACTTCTATCATTAGGAAAGGGGAGAAAATACAGTAAAGCCAAAGATGTATATGTTGTCTTTATCCTTGATTCAGATATAGCAGGGAAAAACAGATTTTCCTACAAATACAGATATATGGACACAGAGGATAAGGAAGAACTGAAGGAACATAATGTCACGCTTGTGTTGGTGAATGGAAGCTATCGTGATACAATTGAATCGGTGGAAAGCTGTTTTTGTAGCGATCTCTATCAGCGCGATGTCAATATGATTAAGTGTCCTGAAATGAGAAAAGCTCTGGAGAATGTTAAGGGGAGCGAAAAGGCTATGAGAAAAACATACAAAGTCATTAAGGAACTTTATGGTGATGATATCGAAAAAAGCAAAGCGGCTGAATTCAAGAAAGGAGCTCTGTCAGGCAAGAAAGAAGCAATGCTTGATATTGCTGTAAGTATGCTTAAAGCAAAATATGCTCCTGCAGAGATAGCTTCAATCACGAAGCTTTCTCTGGAGACAGTGAATGAGCTGGCACAGTCCGTCGATAGCCAGTCCTGATTTCAGCTTAGGCTTTTTCTTTTTGACCAATGTCCGTTTATATAGAAAGCAAGAGAGATTGCCGTACCGACAACCCATCCGATTGGCCATGACAGCCATATTCCTACAGCTGATGACAGAATCGCGGAAAGTACAAAGGCAAGGGCAACGCGGAGAATGAGATCCGAGAATGTGGAGATCATGAATGGCATCATGTCACCAGAGCCCCTGAGAACTGCATCTGTGATAATTTTGATGGAAATCATGGCGTAGAAGGGGGAGACGATACGCAGGAATCTCATTCCTTCCTTCATTGCATCTACTTCGCTTGCTTTCATGAAAAGCAGCAGAATGAACTCGCCGAAGAATACAAAGAGAATGGAGGCAATGAGGCTGAATGCGATGGAAATCAGCAATCCCTCTTTCCTGCCGTTTTTTACTCTGTCTATCTTTCCTGCTCCGAAATTCTGTGCACTGAAGCTTGATATTCCATTCCCGATAGTCGTGATGGATGTGATGACCATGTTATTAAGCTTAATCGCAGCAGCATAACCTGCCATGACAGCTGAACCGAAGCTATTGACAACGCTCTGCACAAGAATGTTTCCAATAGATATGAACGATTGCTGAAGAATGGAAGGAACTGCGATTATGGTGATCTGCCGCAGAATATGGAAGGAAAAGAGCGGTGCTTTCTCCTCTGCCTCTCCGATTTTTCTCAGCCTGATAATCAGGGCCGCGACAGCAAGGATGCTGCTTACCCCCTGACAGAGGAAAGTTGCCCATGCAACTCCTTCAACACCCATTCCGAATGCAGTGACGAACAGTATATCCACTCCGATATTTGCTGTGGAGGAGAAGGCAAGGAAGATAAAAGGAGTCCTGCTGTCTCCCATGGCTGTGAAGATGCCTGTGGCAATATTATAGAAGAAGAGGAAGACGACACCGAGGATATAGATATCGAGATACTCTGTGCTCATCGCCATAAGCTCTGGCGGTGTGTTGATAGCTTCAAGGAGTATATCTGAGAAGAGTATTCCGATGACTGTGAGAATCAGTGAAAGGACTAAGGCCGCTATGAATGTAGTAGTGATAGCTGTCTTCATCTCTTTCTTTCTTCCTGCACCGAAATACTGCGAGACTACGACGGATGAACCCATGTTTGAACCGAATGCGAAGGCAATGAAAATCAGAGTTATCTCATACGAGTTGCCTACTGCTGCCAGTGCATCTGCTGATATGAAGCGGCCTGCTACGAGGCTGTCCGCGATGTTATAAAGTTGCTGGAAAAGCATTGACCCCAGAAGCGGCAGGGTAAAACGCCAGATCTGGCTTCTGATTTTCCCTATGGTTAAATCCTGATTCATAAGTCTGGATAATAGTTGAAAAAGATATGAGATGAAAGGGTAGAGAAGAGGCCCGCAAGTGCGGGCCAGTCTGTCAGTTCTTCTTCATTGCTCTCTGTATAGCTTTCTGGATCTCGACGATTGGAATGATCATGATTGCGATGACAAGAGCAATCAGGAACTCTGGAAGCGAGATGTGAGCGAAGCCGAAAGCATTGCTGAGGAACGGAATGTAGAGTACTGCCAGTGTCAGCACGAATGCACCGATAAGCGTTCCATAGAGAATCTTGTTATGGCCACCTGTCTTGAAGAGCGACTTATCGAGTGATCTCATGTTGAATGACTGGAAAAGCTCTGCCATGGACAGCGTGAGGAATGCCATAGTCATACCATCTTCGCTGGAAGCTCCGAAATGGAAAGCACCATTCTCGAAGATCTCTCCGCTGATGTAGGAGATGAGTGTGATGATGGCAAGTGCTGTACCCTGGATTACACAGTTCACGCCAAGACGGTTTGCAAAAAGACCTTCTTTTGATGAACGTGGCGGGCGCTGCATGATATCAGCCTCTCCCTGTTCCATGCCAAGTCCGATTGCAGGGAATGCATCTGTGATGAGGTTGATCCAGAGAAGGTGAGTAGGCTGGAGAAGCGTGACACCCATGAGGGACGCCACGAATACAGCGATGACTTCAGCAAGGTTGGATGAGAGAAGGAACTGGATTGCTTTGCGGATGTTGTCGTAGATCTTCCTGCCTTCCTCGACAGCAACAACAATCGTGGCGAAGTTGTCATCAGCAAGAACCATGTCAGCAACGTTCTTCGTGACATCCGTTCCCGTGATACCCATGCCGACACCGATATCAGCATTCTTGATCGATGGGGCATCGTTGACGCCGTCACCGGTCATAGCTGTGATCATTCCGGCCTGCTGCCAGCCTTTGACAATCCTTACCTTATGCTCTGGCTGGACGCGTGCGTAGATGGAATACTTCCTGATGTTCTTCTGGAATTCCTCATCGGAGAGCTTGTCGAGCTCAGCTCCTGTGATAGCCTCACTGCTGTCCTTGACGATTCCCAGTTCCTTTCCGATTGCAACAGCCGTATCGATATGGTCGCCTGTGATCATGATTGGACGGATTCCGGCACTGCGGCATTCCTTAATCGCATCCTTTACCTCAGGACGTACCGGATCGATCATTCCTGTCAGACCAAGGAAAACAAGATCATGCTCAAGAGATGCAGGGGACTGGTCTGCAGGGATGCTCTCATGCTTCTTCATCGCACCGGCAAGAACCCTGAGTGCTTTGTTGGCAAAGTTCTTATTGGCAGCAAGGATGGCTTCCCTGTCTTTATCTGTAAGATCCCTTACCTGGCCAGATACGTAGATCTTCGTGCATCTGGAGAGAAGGACATCCGGGGCACCCTTCGTGAACTGCACATAGCCGCCTTCCGGCACTGTGTGGATGGTGCTCATCATCTTTCTTTCAGAATCGAACGGAGCTTCTCCGACTCTTCTGAACGGTCCTTTCTCAAGATCGTTCTTGTTGATTTCCATCGAGGCTGCCCAGTTTACAAGTGCCGCTTCTGTCGGCTCACCTTCAGCTTTGAGCTCGCTGTTGAGGCGTGCATCCGAGCAGAGCGCCATAGCCTCTGCAAGAAGCTTTTTGTCATCGCCGAATGAATCAACGACAGTCATCTTGTTCTGTGTGAGGGTTCCTGTCTTGTCTGAGCAGATTACCTCTGTGCATCCAAGAGTCTCTACAGCTGTGAGCTTGCGGATGATGGCCTTCTTGCGGCTCATCTTCGTGACGCCTATCGAAAGCACGATTGTAACGACGGCAGCAAGCCCTTCAGGAATCGCTGCAACTGCAAGGGAGACTGCGATCATGAATGTGTCGAGCACTCCTGCAAGATGGATATCTCCCTGGATTGCCATCCTTATCAGGTTGACGCCGAACATGATCACACAGATGCCGAGTACAAGCCATGTCAGGACCTTCGAGAGCTGGTTCAGCTTCCTCTGCAGTGGCGTCTCGTTGTCTGCCGCATCGGAGAGAGCTGTAGCAATCTTGCCCATCTCTGTCTTCATTCCAGTTGAGACTACGACAGCCTCTCCGCGTCCATAGACGATTGTTGAGCCCATGTAGACCATGTTCTTTCTGTCTCCGAGAGGAATCTCGTTGCCTGTCAGGGTATCAGCTGTCTTGTCCACAGGCACCGATTCACCTGTAAGCGCGGCTTCCTCTGCCTTCATTGAAGCGGAAAGAAGGATTCTCGCATCTGCCGGGACGCTGTCTCCTGCCTCAAGCTCTATGATATCACCGGGAACAAGCTCTTCACTCTCGACGGTTATAATCTCACCGCCCCGCCGTACTTTCGATTTGGCTTTGGACATAGACTGCAGCGCTTCAATAGCTTTCTCTGCCTTTGACTCCTGCACCACGCCGAGAACCGCATTGATGAGAACGACGATGAGGATGATGATTGCATCCGACCATTCGGGCTCTCCGGAAGCATAGGAAGTAAGCACGGAGAGAACCGCTGCAATCATGAGTATGATGAGCATCGGGTCTGAAAGCTCTTCGAAGAACTTCTTGATAATGCTGTCCTTCTTCTTTTCTTCCAGTTTGTTCGGACCATATTCCGAAAGCCTTTTCTTGGCATCCTCTGCGCTCAGTCCATCGCGAGAGGAATTCAGGGACGAAATAACATCGTCTTGAGACTGAAGATATTCCTTCATAGTTGACTCCTGAAAATAGTGTACTTTGAAGAGAATATCATTCTCTTTCTACTTAGTTAAGTAAAAATGCATATCGTGACTTGCATTGCCTGTTTAAGTTATAATCTTCATATGGTCATTGACACCCTTGGCAATCTCAGGAAATACAGAACACTCTCTGAAGGGCTTTCTTCGCTCTCTGAGCTTCCTGTAGAGGATATTCCTGTTTTCAGAGGATTTCTTGTAGATAAAGAACATACATTGCTTTTCACTGTCGAGAGAGGATCTATCACCGCTACAACTTCATGGCGGGAATCTCCGGAATCAAGGGATGTCACTGCTGCAGTGCATGTGCCGGCAGGTTCCTTTGTCCTCTATCTTCCGGGAGAGCCTTTCCTGGTAAAAGCTGAGAGCGAGGACACAGAGGCCGTTCTTAGGAGGCTTTCATAATGGAAGCAAGAGCAGGGAACCTTTATATAGGCAAAGGACATCCTGTCAGTGTGCAGACGATGTATTCATCTTCCATCGCTGATAAAGATCCCGCTATTATCGTTGAGGAGATATTCCAGCTTCATGCTCTTGGCTGCGATATGATCAGATTCAGCTTTGTATCTCCGCTTGATGCTCCGAATTTCTCATATATAGCAGCTCATTCTGTTATTCCCGTTGTTGCTGATATCCATTTCGATTATAAAATGGCGCTTCTCGCACTTGAGTCAGGAGCACATAAAGTCAGAATCAATCCAGGGAACATCGGGGAGAAGTGGAAGACTGAGGAGATTGTCAGAGCTGCCACCGAACATGGAGCGGCCATCAGGATAGGACTCAACTCAGGTTCTCTTCCGAAAGGGAAGGCTGGAGAGAGTGTGCCAGAGCTGATGGTGCGTTCTGCATTGGAATATCTTGACTGGTTCCAGTCCTGGCATTTCGATAATGCTGTCGTCTCTCTTAAGTCTTCCGATGAGAATGAGACTGTGAAGGCCGCAGAACTGCTTGCCTCTCTGTCAGATGTTCCTCAGCATATCGGAGTGACAGAAGCAGGGTCTCCTGTAATCAGTGCAGTCAGATCCACATGGGCATTGGGCAATTTGCTGAAAAAAGGTATAGGCAATACTCTGAGATTCTCTATGACAGGGGACCGTGAAGATGAAGTCATTGCTGCCACTGAGCTGCTGAGGGTTCTGGGGCTGAGAAAGAGGGGGGTGCGTCTTGTTTCCTGTCCCAGATGCGGACGCAATGCCTTTGATACGATTTCCTTTGAGCAGAGAGTGAGAAAAAGGCTTCTCTCTCTTGATAAGGATATCACGGTTGCTATAATGGGGTGTCTTGTGAACGGGCCGGGTGAGGCAAAGGGTGCTGACTACGCCGTTACAGGTATGAAGGATAGAATCTATATATATAGAAAAGGTGTGCTTGTCTCCTCAGTCAGTTCCGAAGAGGCAGAGGATGCACTTTTTGAGGTCATACAGTCCGATGAATGATAAAATTGTCATACATGGTGCCAGAGAGCATAATCTGAAGAACATAGACTTGGAACTGCCCAAGGATTCGCTTGTTGTGATCTCGGGACTTTCCGGCTCAGGCAAGAGCTCTCTCGCATTCGATACAATCTTCGCAGAAGGGCAGAGAAGATACATCGAGTCCCTTTCCAGTTATGCAAGGATGTTCCTTGGCAGAATGGATAAACCTGACGTGGATTCTATCGAAGGTCTGTCACCGGCAATTGCCATTGAGCAGAAGTCCACTAACCGGAATCCGCGTTCGACAGTCGGCACTGTTACGGAAATCTATGATTACTACCGTCTACTGTGGGCTCGCATCGGACATAAGCATTGCCCGAAATGCGGAAGAGAGATCACAGAGATGTCAGTTGATCAGATCATCGATATCATCTTCTCTCATCCTGAGGGGGGTAAGCTGATGATTCTCGCCCCTGTCGCAAGAGGGAAGAAGGGGGAGTTTCGCAATACGCTGGAGGAGGCTCTGAAGCTTGGATATCTGAAAGCTGAAATCGATGGCAGGATGTATAATCTCGATGAGTCGATTCCACAGCTGGAGAAGAAGGTCAAGCATAATATCTCAATCCTTGTTGACAGAGTCAGAAACAACAGGGAGGACAGGACTAGAATCAGCGATGCTGTCGAGCATGCTTTCGATATCGCAAATGGACTTGTCGAAGTGGATTACATCGATGAAGCGCTGAGGGAGACTTACAGCGAGAAAAACAGCTGTCCTGATTGCGGAATAACCATTCCTGAGATTGAGCCGAGGTTCTTCTCCTTCAACTCCCCATTCGGAGCCTGCCCTGAATGCAATGGAATAGGAAGCAGGAAAGAGTTCGATCCTGACAAAATCATTCCTGACCGTTCCCTTTCTTATAATCAGGGGGCAATAAGAACCCACCGGCCTGATGCAAATTATTACAGAGCTGGTATTGAAGCGCTGTATAAGCATTACGGTTATTCGATGGATACTCCGATTGAGAAGCTTCCTGAGGAATTTGTGAATATCCTGCTTTATGGTGGTGGAGATCGTTTTTCCTATACATACCAGGGGACAAGCGAGAAGAAGACTACAGAGTTCAGGGGAATCATCACAGAGCTTGAACGCCGTTACTGGGAGACCCAGTCGATGAATATCAGGATGTGGCTCGATTCCTTCAGGGAAGATATAGTCTGTCCAGCCTGCCACGGAGATAGGCTCAGAAAGGAAGCTCTCAGCGTCTATGTCGGAGGCAAGAACATCATCGAAGCAACGAGGATGTCTGTCACGAAGACGATTGATTTCTTCAGGAATCTCCAGCTGACAGATACAGAGCGTGAGATAGCCAGGGAGATACTGAAAGAGATCAATGCACGTCTGAGCTTCCTGCAGGATGTAGGGCTCGGTTATCTTACGCTTTACAGAGCCGCTGCAACTCTCTCAGGAGGAGAAGCACAGCGTATCAGGCTTGCGACGCAGATCGGTTCTGCGCTTACAGGTGTCCTCTATGTACTTGACGAACCTTCGATAGGACTGCATCAGAGGGATAACCAGAAGCTCATCGATACTCTCAAAAAACTCAGGGATCTGGGAAATACTGTCATCGTTGTCGAGCATGATGAGGATACTATCCGTGAAGCTGATTACGTAGTCGATCTGGGGCCTGGTGCAGGTGAGATGGGAGGCGAGATCACTGCAGAAGGCACTCCAGAGGAGATCGAGAAGAATCCGGATTCTGTCACCGGCCGTTTCCTTGCAGGTACTCTGACTATTCCTGTTCCCAAACGGCGTAAAGGCAATGGCAGGAGAATCAGCATTTCAGGATGCTCTAAGAACAATCTTAAAAATATCTCTGTGGATATACCGCTGGGGGAACTGGTTGTAATCACAGGTGTATCTGGTTCCGGTAAATCCACATTCCTCAATGAGATACTTCTTCCTGCTGTACAGAGAAGGCTGCAGAAGAAAGGAGACACCCACGATGGCTATCAAGAACTTTCCGGTACTGAATACATAGATAAAGTCATCTCCATCGATCAGTCTCCGATCGGGAGGACGCCCCGTTCCAATCCTGCAACATATGTCGATCTCTTCACACCCATCAGGGAGCTTTTTGCTCAGATGCCTGAAGCGAAAGCAAGGGGCTACAGCGCTGGGCGTTTCTCTTTCAATGTTCCAGGAGGCAGATGTGAGAACTGTTCCGGCGACGGACAGCTGAAAATAGAGATGCACTTTCTTCCTGATGTATATGTCAAATGCGATGTCTGCGATGGCAGAAGATACAATAAGGAGACGCTTTCTGTAACATACAAAGGCAAGAATATTGCAGATGTGCTGGATATGACGGTAAGCGAAGCCCATAAATTCTTCTCCGCGCATCCAAAGATCATGCGTAAGCTTGATACGCTGATGGCGGTAGGACTTGATTATGTACGTCTGGGACAGAGTGCGCTGACGCTTTCAGGAGGCGAGGCTCAGAGAGTCAAGCTTGCTCTCGAGCTGTCAAAGGTACAGACAGGTAAGACTCTGTATGTACTGGATGAGCCTACTACAGGCTTGCACTTTGCCGATGTCAAGAAGCTTCTGGAAGTGCTTGAGAAGCTGGTTGAGCAAGGTAACACTGTAGTGCTGATTGAGCATAACCTTGATGTGATCAAGACTGCAGACTGGGTGATAGACCTCGGTCCGGAAGGTGGAGATGAGGGTGGAACTGTCGTGGCGGCAGGAACTCCCGAAGCTGTCTCAGAAGTCACGGAAAGCTATACTGGTAAGTATCTAAGGAGATATCTATAGTTGAAACGGTTCTTCATTCTCCTTCTGCTACTGATTCCATCTTCCCTTGTTTTCGCTCTGAGCGCTCCTCAGATCTATTTCGCATCTGACGATGATCTGAGAGAAATGGCAAGAATCAGAGGCATTGCGGAAGGGGAGAGGGAAGAGATGCAGGAGGCGCTTTATGCCTATGAAGGACTTGAAGCGTATTCTGTGGAGGAAGACACAGCACAGAGTGATTTCGTGCTTACCATAAATGGAGCTGAGAGCTTTACCCGCGATGGAGGCAGGGCTGTTCTTTCCGGAAGTCCTTCCATAGCTATCAGGGATGGAGAGATAAATTCTGTCCTGACTGCCGACACGATTGTTGTCGATACGGAAAACAGCAAGCTTACTGCTCTGGAGAATGTTTCATATACAACTGATGACGAATCTTCATCTCTGAAGGACATAAGCGCGGATATAGTTACGATTTCCTGGGATAGCGGTTCTCTCACTGTCACGAATGCCACAACCACCACAGAAAGTTCTGGTGATGATGACAGCGAGAGTCTTACAATCTACACATCGGGCGAGACTCTTTCCTATTCTTCTGATGGCGGAATGTTCTACTCTGATGGATTCATCACATCTAATCCTGATCAGGCATATCTCTCAATAACAGCCAAGGAGCTTGCTATGCTTCCAGGCTCTGATATGTTCATCTCCAATGCCTATCTTTCCATCGGCCGTGTTCCGCTTCTCTGGCTGCCGTTCTTCTTCTTTCCCGGCTCTCAGATAACCGGAAATCCTGCCATCGGCTTCACTTCTGCTCGCGGAGCTTTCCTCAATACCACATTCGAGCTTCTGGGAAAGGCTGAAAGCGTGGAGAACTCCGATAGTGGAGAGTCTTTCATGTCGGTGCTTTCCTCTTCTGAAGATAAGGGCGATATGCTTCCCAATGGTGCTTATTACTCATCATCAGTTCCTCTTTCTGAAGCTGAGCGCTGGGCAAGGGAGACGGGCAGCTATGTTGCTCTGATGGCAGATGCATATGCCGAGACAGGCCTTCATCTCGGTGTGGATAGTTCCATCAGCTTGCTTGATAATTCGCTGACATTGTCCTTCCTTGATGGTGTCGCACTATCTCCATCATCCACATATTACGATGGCAATTTCCGCTATTACGGCATAAATGTACTTGAATACACAGGTTATGGGCTGGATCTGACGCTTTCATTGCCATTCTACTCCGATAGCCGTGTCATGATGGATTTCGGTGACCGTCTCTCTGGATTCTCAGTCTTCTCGCTGCTGCAGACTCCGGAGTTTCCTACCGATTATAATTCTACGATTACGACATTCTCAAATGAGCTCGAGATTGATTACACTCTGCCTTCGGCATATAGAAGCGACTATATCTCATCTCTCTCTGTCTCAGATCTGAATGTCGCTCTTGATTACCGCTGGAATACATCAGACCACAAATACTATCTGGATGAGACTACGCTGCCATCATTCTCTGCTTCTGTCTCTGGAACGCTCTTCAATTTCGCCTCCACTGTTGCAGGAAGCACTGCTGTGGCAGAAAAAGAAGAAAGGGACATTACTGAGCAGCATCTGCTCTCGGATCCTCTTCTTTACAGAATCTATGAAGCTGAAGAACGCAGGGCAGAGCGGACGGGTGATGAGCGTTATTCGCTCTCGCTGGGCTATACTCTCTCCGAGAACTTCAGCAATGAATATGGATTTGAAACAGATGGCGCATATAAAAACGGAGATCTCTCATCCTCGACTTCGATGCGTCTCACCTTCGATGCCGCTGCTTCCGATTATGCTCTCCTGAAAGCGGTTTTCACACCTACCTATTCCTATGTATGGGAAGATGACAGAAGCGTTGCTGCCTATACGCATAGAGGCGCTGTCAACTCGGATGTGACATTCTCATTGCCATTCATAGGAGTTGAGTACCATATCGCTTCGCGTCTATTCAGCTATAACAGCAAGACAGAGAACGGGATAGTCACTGATTCGGAGATGCTCCTTCCTGGATGGAATGATGAGATGATTACCAGCCATTCAATTGCGCTCCGTAAGGCCTTTGATACTGAATGGGGTGTATTTACGCCATCTCTGGAATATGTGCTCCCTCCGCTGGCGGCAGAACTCATACCGCGTATGAGCTACAGCTATGGACCTTTTGCGCTTTCATTCGGGTGGACATTCCTGCAGGAAGATACGGAGAGCCCGTTCAGGACAGATCTTGTTGAGCTATCTCTTGGCTGGAACAGTACATATGTAACATCATCGCTGGCACTGAAGTATCAGAGTGCAGATTATGATCCGCTTTCTCCATTTGATCCATTCTATGGCGATGCCTCTCTGTCTCTGAGGACTGCGGATAAAGCCTGGTCCATTACACAGTATGTGGATTACTACGCCTACGAAAATGGCGAACGCAATTATTTTGATTCTATCAGGACGACGCTCAAGATTCCATATTTCGATGTCTCTGTCGAATGGCAGGGGGCTGTCGATAATGTGGAATTCAAAGGTGTTGAGGCTCATCTCGATGTCAATTCAGCTTCCTTCCAGCTCTGGAAGGGCAGGCTTTATTTCGCATTCGGTCTTGAATCAGATTTTGAATTCGATATGGATAACCCATATGCTTCTATGTTCACGATAACGCCATCGATAACATTCAGCATTGCGGAATTCCTTGACTTCACATTCTCTTTCTCCTCTTCTAACAATGCATTCTATGATTATTATCAGAGCGGGAATTTCTTCGGAGAGCTCTTCCAGGATCTTGTGCGGTCGTTCGATTTCTTCGGCAATGGCCGATATGAGACGAATTTCGTCATGAGCGAGGCACGCCTTGATATCGTGCACTACATGTCTGACTGGGATCTTCACTGTTCATATTCTGCACATATAGAACTCAATGATGATGTCTATCAGTTCGTGCCGGAATTCAGTGTCTACCTCAGCTGGAAGATCATGCCTGATCTGAAGATAGACCAGGAGTGGGAATATAATACTCGTACGGAGCAATGGGAGCGGTGATGTCACAAAGCTATTCATTCAGACCTGATACAGTCCAGCTTGTGCTGGGAGTAAATGATGCGAATCTGCCTTATCTTGAGATGCTGATGGCAACAGATCTCTCAGTACGGGGCACAACAGTCTCTGCATCTGATTCAGTTCCTCTTTTCACACCTTTCATGCAGCGCCTTGAAAAAGCTGCAGAAGAGCGTGGAGGGCTGAAGGAAGCTGAGATCTTCATGGAGTTCCAGCTTCTTTCTGAGCCATCTGCGGTGCTGCCTGATAATGAAAAAGGCAATCCTGTAATCGTTGCCGCAGGCCGGCAGATCTATCCAAGAAGCCGGGCTGAACAGGAACTGTTTCAGGTTCTTCCTCAGTCCGATGTCGTTTTCTCCATCGGACCGGCAGGAACAGGTAAGACATTTGTCTCTGTCATATGGGCTCTTTCGGAGGTTCTTTCAGGCAGAAAAGGGAAACTGCTGCTGACTCGCCCTGTAGTGGAAGCGGGGGAGTCTCTTGGTTTCCTTCCCGGCGATCTGAAGCAGAAACTCGGGCCTTATCTTAATCCGCTCTATGATGCTGCTGAATATGTTCTCTCTCCTCAGCAGATAAGACGGATGGAGGAAAATGGCACGATAGAGATTGCTCCATTGGCTTATATGCGTGGCCGTTCAGTCAATAATGCTGTGATGATTCTCGATGAGGCTCAGAATGCGACAAGGTCTCAGATAAAGATGTTCCTTACGCGTCTGGGCGAGAACAGCCAGGCTATCGTCACAGGTGATCCATCCCAGACTGATCTGCCCTCCCGCAGGGAATCAGGACTTGATGAGGCTGTGGAGATACTCAGTGGAATCAAAGGAATATCAGTGGTAAGATTCACTCATAGTGATACGATACGCTCGCGTATTGTCAGGGAAATAGTCAGAGCATACTCTGAAAAGGAGGAGACTGGTGAAGGACAGACTGGTATCTGAGTGCCTCAGAGCATTCAGCAAGAGGCAGAGAATGGTCCTTTTCTTCTTAATGGCACTGACAGTCTTTCTAGGCCTTCTCTTTCCTCTGCTTCTTTCTGCAGACCCCCGCTCTGTCATGACTCTTTCCAGGGAATACAGGCCCGGGGAACTCTCGGATGAGGATGTTATTGCTCCTTCCGATTTTTCATACATAGATGATGAGGCGACTGCAGAGGAGACTGCTAAAGCCGCACGGAGTGTTCTTCCGCAGTTCTATTATTCAATTTCGGAATCAATGGCTATCAGGGACAGGGCAGAAGAGTTCTGCAGGGCTGTGAATGAAGCACGGACTGAAGCATTCCTCTCTTCTGAGGGCATTGACGATCCTGAGAACGTTGGGCGCCGCTTTGATGAAATTCCGGAAGGTGATAAGCCTCTTCTCTCATCCCTGATCCGCGAGGGTGTCAATTATCTCATCGATGAAGGTGTCTTTTCCGCAACGGATCTTGGAGAAGCACTGGCAGGAGGCTACACTTCTGTCTCAGTGGAGGAGACAGGTCTTCCATTCCGCTATTCTGGAAAAATCAGGAGTTCTGATACTGTGATTGTCTCCGGAGAATCCTATGAGGCTATCTCCATGATGGCTTCCGGGCGTTATCCTGATCTGCCTTCCCAGTATTCCTCCCTTGTTTCCGATGCCGTCTCTTTGCTTGTCACAGCCAATGTCTTCTATGATCCTGTGCTGACGACAAGTCTGAGGGAAGAGAAGGCCCAGACGATTCCGCCCGTGCTGGTGGAAATCCATAGAGGCGACTATATTCTTCAGAGAGATACCGTCGTAACGGAACAGCAGCTGAGAACTGTCCAGAGGATCTACGAATCCGCTGTTGTCTCAATCTCTTTCCAGAGAGCTGTCGGATACCTTGTATTCCTGGTCTTCATGACCTTTATTCTGATTTATCTGCTTTTCTTTTACATCAAATACCGTTACAGGCTCTCTCTGTATACTACAGTCTTCCTTGTCGGTATTGATATAACGCTGGTGCTTTCATTCCTTCTCTCGCGTTTTCTGCCTGAGGAGGGAGTACGTTATATAGATCCGTTCATGCCTCTGATTCTGCTGCCATCTCTGGCTTCTTCAATTACAGGCAGGAGAAGGGTAGGTTTTTCAGTCGCGCTTCTGCTTTCAGCTTTCATCAGCATCTATCCTGGAAGCAGACAGTTCTCATTTTTCTATTTCATTGCTGTCATAGAATGCTGTCTGATGTTCATCCGTTTCGGTTCTGAGAGAATCGATATAATATACCAGACGCTTTTCTCGGCACTTGCCGCTGCTGGTGTGACAATCCTTGTATCATTCATCTATGATTTTGATTTCCAGGTGGTATTCACCAGTGCTTTCGCCTCAGCGCTGAATGTCGTCTTCTCATATATTGTCATCTCGATACTGCTTCCAGTGATAGAGAAGATATTCAATATTCCAACGGCATTCCGTCTTCACGAACTCTCTTTTACCGATACTCCTACGCTCAACAGGCTCAGCCAGGTGGCACCTGGTACCTTCAACCATTCCAAGAACGTCTCTGAGATGGCTTACGATGCCTGCAAGGCAATTGATGCCAATGCAGATCTTGCGAGAGTCGGAGGGCTTTATCATGATATAGGTAAAGCTGAGCATCCCGAGTATTTCATCGAGAACCAGAACGGCAAGAATGCCCATGATGAAATCAATAAGACTCTCTCTGCCGCCATCATCAAATCGCATGTCAAGCTTGGTGTTGAGAAGGCAAAGGAAGCAGGGCTTCCGCAGGAGGTCATCGATATAATCGCAGAGCATCATGGCAATGACCTGATCAAGTATTTCTACAACGAGGCTGTCAGGGAAGCCAAGGAGAACAGAAGCTCGATGGTTAGCGAGGAGGACTTCAGATACAATGGCCACATTCCTCAGACTGTAGAGAGTGCTGTTGTCATGCTTGCTGACTGCACAGAAGCCGCTACAAGGACGATGAAGAATCCAAACCATCAGAAATATGACAAATTCATTTCAAACATCATCATAGATAAGATGAATTACAAACAGTTGAATAATTCGCAGCTGACCATCAATGATCTGGATAAGATCAAGGAATCATTCATACATTATCTTTTGGGCAGGGACCACCAGAGAATAGAGTACGGAAAGGAGTGATATGTTTTATATCGAAGATTCAACCGAGAGCGTCGATACAGAGAGAGTGGGGCAGTGGCTTGAACAGATTCTCTCCTTTCTCTCCGAAGATGGTGACTTCTCTCTTCATTTCATCTCGGACGATGAGATGAAGGAAATGAACAGGGAATACCGTGACAAGGATGAACCGACTGATATCCTTACCTTTGCCATAAACGATGGCTTCGGCTTTCCGTCTGTGGAAGGAGAGGAGAGGGAACTGGGCGATGTCTTCATCTCCCTTGATTCCATGCGCCGCAATGCGCAGATGCTGGGTGTCGATGAGAACGAGGAGCTTCGCCGCCTGCTTGTGCATGGTGTTCTGCACCTCAGGGGACTGGATCACAGCACAAATGATTTTTCTTCCGAGCCGATGCTCATAGAACAGGAAAAAATCATGAAAGAGCTGGGGTTCCTTTCCTTTTAATGTCCAAAGTATTATATTTACAGAAAAGTAAGTTTAATTGCCTTTTCCAGTGGAAGATGGTATAAGAAGAAAGGTTGTAAACAATCATCATCCTAAGGATGAAGAAGAAGGAGAGAATATGATCAAAGTAGGAATCAATGGATTCGGAAGAATCGGTCGCTTTGTCTTCCGCGCAGCTATGGACCGCTCGGATATCGAGATTGTAGGTATCAATGACCTCTGCCCAGTAGATTATCTTGCATACATGCTCAAGTATGACACAATGCATGGCAAGTTCGAAGGCACAGTTGATTGCGATACAGAGAAGTCACTGCTCATCGTCAATGGACATAATATCCGTGTAACAGCATGCAAGGATCCAGCAGAGCTCAAGTGGGATGAAGTCGGAGCTGAGTATGTTGTAGAGTCCACAGGTCTCTTCCTTACAAAGGAGAAGGCTGAGGCTCATATCAAGGCTGGCGCAAAGTACGTTGTCATGTCTGCTCCTTCAAAGGATGACACACCGATGTTCGTATGCGGTGTCAACGAGAACTCCTATGTGAAGGGAACACAGTTCGTTTCCAACGCATCCTGCACAACAAACTGTCTTGCACCTATTGCAAAGGTCCTCAATGACAACTGGGGAATCACAGATGGTCTTATGACAACAGTACACTCCACAACAGCAACACAGAAGACTGTTGATGGACCTTCAATGAAGGACTGTAGAGGTGGTCGTGCTGCTTCCGGTAACATCATCCCATCTTCAACAGGTGCTGCAAAGGCTGTAGGCAAGGTTATTCCTTCCCTCAATGGCAAGCTCACAGGTATGTCAATGAGAGTTCCTACACTTGATGTTTCCGTTGTTGACCTCACAGTCAACCTTGCAAAGCCAGCAAAGTATGATGAGATCTGTGCTGCTATGAAGAAGGCATCTGAGGGTGAGCTCAAAGGTATCCTCGGATATACAGAGGATGCAGTTGTATCCTCCGACTTCCTCGGCGACACACATACATCAATCTTCGATGCAAAGGCAGGTATCGCTCTTACAGATACATTTGTAAAGGTCGTTTCCTGGTATGACAACGAGATTGGTTACTCAAACAAGGTTCTTGACCTGATTGCACACATGAAGAAGGTCAACGGCTGATTGCCACTCCCGGCTTAATTGCCCGGGGCTACGGGCCTGCGTCTGTGCAGGCCCATTCTTTTAACAGGAGGCTTATATGGTACTCAATACAATCAATGAAGCAGATCTCAAAGGCAAGAGAGTTCTTATCCGTGTTGATTTCAATGTTCCACTCAAGGACGGCAAGGTAACAGACAATACACGTATCAAGGCAGCTCTGCCTACAATCAAATATATCCTCGACAATGGTGCATCCCTTGTTGTGATGACACACCTCGGACGCCCTAAAGGACAGAAGAATCCACAGTTCTCACTCGCACCTGTTGCAGCTGAGTTCGAGCGTCTTCTTGGAAAGAAGGTGACTCTTGCTCCAGATGTCATCGGACCAGAGGTTGAGAAGGAAGTAAGGGCTCTTCAGCCTGGCGATGTTCTTCTTCTTGAGAACGTAAGATTCTATGCTGAAGAAGAGAAGAACGATGAGACATTCGCAAAGACACTTGCTTCTTATGGCGATATCTACTGCAATGATGCTTTCGGAACAGCCCATCGTGCACATGCTTCCACAGAAGGTGTTTCACATTATCTTCCGTCTTATGCAGGATTTCTCATCGAGAAAGAAGTCAAGTTCATGGCTCCTATTCTTGAGAACCCAGAGAAGCCGCTTGTCGCTATCATCGGCGGAAGCAAGGTTTCATCGAAGATCACTGTTCTCGAGTCTCTTGCCCGCACATGTGACACAATCGTCATCGGCGGTGGCATGGCTTATACATTCCTCCGCGTTCAGGGCTATACAATCGGCAAGTCACTCTTTGAGGAAGATTATCTTGATACAGCCAAGAGCTTCCTTGAGAAAGCAGAGGCAAAGGGTGTCAAGGTCATTCTTCCTGTTGATCACGTTGCAGCAGCTGAGTTCAAGGAGGATGCTGCTCCTGTCTATGTAGACGGAAAGAATATTCCTGATGACCTCATGGGTATGGACATCGGAGCAAAGACTGTCGAGCTTATCAAGGAAGCAGTGAAGACTGCTAAGACAGTTGTATGGAACGGACCGATGGGCGTATTCGAGTTCGCTGCATTCAGCAAGGGAACAGAGGAAGTTGCAAAGGCGCTTGCCGCATCCGATGCTACAAGTGTTGTAGGCGGTGGTGACAGTGTCGCTGCTATCAACAAGTTCGGTCTTGCAGATAAGATCAGCCACGTCTCAACAGGTGGCGGTGCATCTCTTGAATTCCTTGAAGGCAAGGTCCTTCCTGGTATCAAGGCACTGGAGAAATAAAATGAGACAGCCATATATCGCAGGTAACTGGAAGATGAACCTTACACCTTCAGAGGGCAAAGCATATGCTGCCAAGCTCGCTGAGGCTGTAAAAGCGGCAGGTGTTTCCTGCCGTGTTATGATTGCTCCTTCTTTTGTATCTCTTCCTGGTGTTGTTGAAGCTGTCAAAGGCTCTGATATCATCGTAGCTGGTCAGAATATGGCAGATCATCTCTCCGGTGCTTATACCGGAGAGGTATCTCCTGAAATGCTCAAGGATATCGGGGTCAATACAGTTATTCTCGGCCACAGCGAGAGAAGACAGTACTATGGGGAGACCGATGAGATCATCAACTCAAAAGTTCTTCTGGCTCTGTCTCTGAAGATGGAAGTCGTGCTTTGTGTAGGCGAGACTCTCGAGGAAAGAGAGAGCGGTAAGCTCGAAGAAGTTCTTGAGAGACAGCTCAGAGTCGGCTTGAAGGATGTCCTTCCCGCTGAAATGGGTGCAATAACCATCGCTTATGAGCCTGTATGGGCAATTGGAACAGGAAAGACAGCAACTCCTGAAGATGCAGATTCTGCACATGCATTTATCCGCTCAACAGTTGCTGCTATCTATAGCGAAGATATTGCAAATAATCTCATAATACAGTATGGTGGTTCCGTTAAGCCCAGCAACATCAGGGCTCTGATGGAAAAGGAGAATATCGATGGCGCTCTGGTAGGCGGAGCCTCCCTGAAGCTTGAAGATTTCCTCCCCATCATAACTTACAGCAAATAAGATCGGAGTTAGTGGATATGACTATTCTAGGTATCATCCTTCTTGTGTTTTTCTGCATCATCTCTCTGCTGCTTATTTTCCTTGTAGCAGTTCAGGATGAGAACAGTGTCGGACTCGGTGGAATCTTCGGCGGAAGCTCGGATTCAGCTTTCGGATCGAATACATCATCGTTCCTGACGAAGACTACAACAGTTCTTACCATAATCTTCATGGTACTTTCACTTGTTGTTGCTATCGTCAACAAGTCGACAGATTCAGAAATTGAGGCTGCAATCGCAGCGGAAGCCGCATCTGAAGCAGCTGCTACAGGCTGGGCTACTGATACTTCTGATGCTGAAACAGCAAGCTGGGTTGACGATGCTGCTGCATCAGAAAGCACAGAGGGTACTGCAGAGACAGTTTCTGCAGAGTGATTCCTTTTGAAGCCGGTTGCATTATCTCTGCTGCCGGCTTATTCTTTTTTCATAGGGAGAACAAATGCAGGTTGGTATCGTTTATGCGGGAGCAGACCGTAATGGAGCTAAGCTGAAGGCTATCGCAGAGGCTTTCGCAAAAGGTCTTGAGGCCCAGGGCCATCAGGCAGACATCATCAGTGCATGTGAGGAAGGAACCAGACTCACACTCTACGATTATGTCATCGTCGGAGCGGAGCCTGTTTCTTTTTTCTCAGCTAAAATACCGGAATCCATCTCTAAATTCCTTGCTCAGGCAGGAACAGTTTCAGGAAAGAGATGTCTGGCATTCATTCCATCTTGTCTCAGAAAAGGCAAGACGCTGCAGAATCTGATGAAGGCAATGGAAAGAGAGGGAATGTATCTCAAGCTTTCTGAAGTCATTAAGAGGCCAGATGAGGCGCTGGCTATTGGTAAACGCCTTAATGTAGAGAGGAACAACTGATGAGAAAGTATAGAGCAATCTCTGTTTTTATTATATTTCTTCTTGCCGTTT
>CALXLB010000049.1 GCA_944389085.1 uncultured Spirochaetaceae bacterium | reverse complement strand
AGAGTGTTTCAGAGATTGATAATGAAGTCTATTACCTTGGTTATCCGAATAGAGAGGTAAAGCGATCATTCACGGAGAATCTGCTGGCAAGGTACACCGGCTACAGCAGATTCAGGAGCACATGGCTCCTGAGGTTTCAGGAAGCCTGCTATGCAGGAGATGATACGGCTGTCGAGGAGAGCCTCAGGGATTACTATGCACACTTCTCATATGATTTCTTCCCAAAGGGAAAGGAGAAGAACTTCCATATAGCGCTCGACTCGATTTTCACTGTGATGTCGATTTCAGCATGGAGCGAGGTTAAAGGGCTCACAGGAAGAGCTGATGAGGTTGTGATGGCTGGAAAGCACTTCTGGATTTTCGAGCTCAAAGTGGATGGAAGCGCGGATGTTGCGCTCAAGCAGATAGATGAGAAAGCATATGCAGAACACTTCGCCACGCTGCGTGGGAATGGAATAGCCATTCATAAAGTCGGCTTCTCAATCTCTTCTGAGACGAGAATGATTACCGACTGGAAGCATATTCTCACCTGAAGCTCTTTTCATTATTTTGACCTCCTGTATTGTAATGCTTTATCATAGCGAATATGAAAGATGGATTTGTAAAAGTAGCAGCAGCCTCTCCTGACTTGAGGGTTGCTGATCCTGCTTACAATGCGGGGGAGATTGTAGATCTCATCAGAAGAGCAGATGACCTCGGGGTTAAAATCCTTGTTTTTCCAGAGCTGTCGATAACAGGTTATACATGTGGAGACCTTTTTTTCCAGAAGAGTCTGCAGAAGGCTGCAGATGATGCTCTGCTTTCGGTTGTGAAGGATACTGCGTTATCTGATGCACTTGTTTTTGTCGGTTATCCATTCTTGAAAAGCGGTAAGCTCTATAACACTGCAGCTGTTATCAAAAACGGGAAAGTCCTTGCACTTATTCCAAAGAAGAATCTTCCTTCATATGGTGAGTTCTATGAGACAAGATGGTTTACGCCTGCACCTGAAAACATTGAATATGCTGATATCTTCGGAGAGAAAGTACCTTTCGGGAATAAGCTTATCTTTGACGCCTCTGTTCCTTCCACGCTTTCAATAGGATGCGAAATCTGTGAGGATCTCTGGGTGCCGGAATCTCCTTCACAGAGGCTGGCACTGAATGGTGCTTCTGTAATTGTGAATCTGTCTGCTTCTGACGAAATCATAGGTAAGGCTGAATACAGGAAAAACCTTGTCTCTTCGGTCTCTGCCCGTCTTGTCTGTGGTTATATCTATGCAGATGCTGCTGATGGTGAGAGTACGACGGATATGGTCTTCACCGGCAGTAATATCATTGCAGAGAATGGAACGATTCTGGCAGCTTCTGCCTTTAATTCAAATGAACTGACAGTCACGGAACTTGACACTGATAAGCTTGTGATGGAAAGAGAGCGGATGAATACTTTCCCTAAGGCTGAAGATGATTATATGCACATTCCTGTCCAGTTCAAGGAAGAAGAGACAAAACTTACAAGAAGATTCCCTAATCATCCATTTGTACCTGCTGATGAGAATGAACGGAAATCGAGATGCAGCGAGATTCTGAGCTTGCAGGCATATGGGCTCAAGAAGCGTATTGTTGCTTCCCATGCAGCGAAAGCAGTGATAGGACTTTCAGGAGGACTGGATTCTACGCTTGCGCTTCTTGTTGCTGTTAAGGCTTTTGATCTGCTTAAGAGGGGAAGAAAGGATATCATCGCAGTTACGATGCCATGTTTTGGTACAACGAAGAGAACCAGATCCAATGCAGAGAAGCTTGCTCTCTCTCTTGGTGTTGATTTCCGTACAGTTGATATCACAAAGAGCGTGTTGCAGCATTTTGAGGATATCAACCAGAGTGTCGATGATCTTTCAGTTACCTATGAGAATTCCCAGGCGAGAGAAAGAACACAGGTCCTGATGGATATCGCGAACAAGGAAGGTGGAATTGTAATAGGTACAGGAGATCTTTCAGAGCTTGCTCTTGGCTGGGCTACGTACAATGGAGATCATATGAGCATGTATGGCGTTAATTCTTCGATTCCTAAGACGCTTGTAAGATATCTTGTGCGTCATACTGCTGATAATATGCCAGGTGAATCTTCTGTCGTTCTTTACGATATTCTTGCCACTCCTGTTTCTCCTGAATTGCTGCCGGCAACGAAGGATGGACAGATTTCACAGGTGACAGAGGATATTGTCGGACCGTATGAGCTTCATGATTTCTTCCTGTACTATATGGTGAGATTCGGTTTCCCGCCAGCAAAGATCTTCCGTATAGCCTGTGAGGCTTTCAGAAGTGATTATTCTCCTTCATTCATAAAGAAGTGGCTTATTGTCTTCATAAGAAGATTCTTCCAGCAGCAGTTCAAGCGCAGCTGCCTGCCAGACGGACCGAAGGTCGGAACTGTGACTTTCTCCCCCCGCTCTGATTGGAGGATGCCATCCGATGCTTCAGCAGAAGCCTGGCTTAAAGAAGCTGAAGCCATTGATGCAGAATGAGTGCGGAAGGAAATGTAATTCTTCCAACCATTCCTGTTTCAGGCTAGAATATGAGCATGTTTGGAATAGGAAAAGGTTTTTGGGGAGGGCTTTTAGGGCTCTTCTTTACTTCGATAATCGTATTCTTCATTATTTATCTTCTGGTACCTGAGGTGTCTCTGAAGTTCTTCGGTATTTCTATCAATGCCGACAAATACATAGAGGAAACTGTTGAACAATCGCTGGTGAATGCCGATCTGCCAGAAGGCGTTGCCGCTGATATCACAAGATTCCTGTATTCAGATGAAGGAGAGGCTTTTATCGAAAGCATGCAGGAGGCTGCAGGAGGAGCCACAGAGAGCGTGATATCATTCCTGGGCTCTGATGGCTTTCAGGATTTTCTGCATGACGCCGGTGATTTCGTTTCCGCTGGAGCTGGTTCTGTAAGCGACTTTTTCAGCGAGAATTTCTCTTCTTTGCCGGAAGACTGAGCTGTGACGCGTATCGAGTTTCTGGGGACTGGGACAAGCCATGGAGTTCCTAT
>CALXLB010000048.1 GCA_944389085.1 uncultured Spirochaetaceae bacterium | reverse complement strand
TCATCATCGGATGGAACAAGGGCATCAAGCAGGGAATCAGCATCGGAAAGAGAAACAACCAGAAGTTCGTGTCGATTCCGCATCAGAAGCTGTTACAGAGGATACGGTACAGGTGCGAGAGGCTCGGCATAGGGGTCGAGCAGATCGGGGAAGACCACACATCCAAATGCTCCGCCATAGACAGAGAGGAGATATGCCATCATGAGGCGTATGTGGGGAAGCGCGTGAAGGGGGGGGCTTTTCCGCACGGCAAAGGGACATCTCATCAATGCCGACACAGACGGGGCGATGAACATACTCAGGCGATATCTGAGAAGTAAGCAGAAGGGGGATATAAGCCTCCGACTGTGTAGGGCCGCGTCAACGGGCCATGTCAGGGTACTTGAACGGACCTGGGCAAAACCAGGGAACCGGCAGGCAACCAGTCAGAAACAAGCTCCAGCCTCTACAGGATGGAGTCGTTGACATGCGATTATATTTCTGATACGAACTTTTAGTTCTGCTTATAAACAGTCTGCTGTATTTCAAAGGAGGTAATACGCATGACCAGAAAACTGCTGCAGGCAATCTGCGTTGTTCTGCTTTTGCCTGTTATGTTGTCCGCAGTTACAGTTTCTGCTCCAAGTGAGCACGTAATCGCAATGGGGGATTATGTTGCCCCGGCACTGACTCCAAGTGATGTGCCACTCAATGAAGTCCAGGATTCTGAGCGTGTGCTCATTCCATGGAAGGACAGGGTTGTAGAGACTCCTGAACTCGTTGTTCCGGCCACAGTTGAAGAGTGGAAGGCTGAGAGGGCTTATCTCAAGGCTCTTGTAATCGATACTCTTGGAGCAGTTCCAGCTCGTCCTGAGACTGTTTCTTCTGCTGTAGTTGAGTCCGGGGAGACTGAGACTTACACATACGAAAAGGTCGAACTTGATAACGGCTATGGTGATATTGTTCCAGGGACAATTTATATTCCGAAGGGACTGGAAGGGAAGGCTCCTGCTATTCTCTATCTGCATTATCATGGAAAGGAATTCGAGACAGGACAGAATGAGCTTCTCTATTCCTGGCCGTTCCCAGAGGGAACTCAGCTTATAGATTTCTTCATCGACAGGGGCTATATCGTCTTCGCAATTGATGCTTATGCATTCCTTACCAGAAGCGGACAGGGACCTGGTGTTGATTCCGATACAGGAGAGAAGGAAATCGGTCTTGAAGAAGAAGCATCGCTTTACAAGTACTTCACTGTACAGGGCATTGCCAACCTCGGCATGATCATCCGTGATGATATGATTGCTCTGGATTATCTTTCCTCTCGTCCTGAAGTGGATGCAGACCGCATTGGTGCTACAGGTATGAGTATGGGCGGAACCCGTACCAACTGGCTTATGGCTCTCGATAATCGTGTCAAAGTCGGCGTAAGTGTCGCTTGTCTCACAAGAATGCAGGATTTCATTGATACCGGAAATATAGTCTGGCATGCATTCTTCAACTGGGTACCGGGAATGCTGCAGCGCTTTGATACAGAGACTGTCGTCTCTCTCATCGCTCCTCGTCCGTATATGCAGCTCATGGGTACTGTTGATATCGGAAGCCCTGTTGAAGGCGTTAAGTACATTGAAGGAAAGATGAGGGAAGTGTATTCACTCTATGGTGCGGATTCTGATGTTGAATTCCATTATTATGATGGAGTCGGTCATGACTATCTCACAGAAGAGTGGTTCCTGATGCTCGATTTCTTCGATGAGCATCTCAAGAATGCCGAACCTGTATCTGCTGATATCACAGAGGATGAGGTTATTGCTCTCATTGCAGATAATCCATCTGACACATCATATTATGGTCTTCTTGATTCCTCTGTCGCTCGTCTCTTTATCAATGGAGAAGAGTATGATCCATCTGTTGTCTATGTAAGCAATGGAAGTGCAATGATTCCTCTTGCCATGATTGAGAAAGCAGGTGCGGAAATTGCTCTTTCTGCAGATGGAAGAAGCGCAGATGTAAGCTATCTCTCAGTTGATTCAGCTGTAAGTGCTGACTCCAACCTTGCTATCAATCCTCTTACAGGGGAAACTGCCAATCTTTCCAAGGCTTGTGAGATGAAGAACGGAGAACTCTGCGTTCCTCTTTCATTCCTCTCCGATGTTCTCGGTCTCAACTGTTATATTTCAGGCTCTCTCGTAGCTATATTCAGTTGATCTTTCCAGGCTCTGCAGGTCCTCTGCGGAGCCTTAACGGAATATTGTTGCTACTAGATTCCCATTCTCAATTGCGATTGTCGTTTCAGGTAAATATCGCTGGATCTTAGGAATGCCAGTTCCAAAGCCTGTCGCAAGATCATGGCGTATGAAACCTCTCATGATTGATGGATTGTTTTTTCTGATATACCCATTCTGCAAATCAAGATTTTCTGAGGAAAGGCCGTTGATGATTCTCACAGTATCTTTCTTGATTTCAACCCTCACTGGTTTTCCTGCAGTCCAGTCGTTGTGTATTAGTGCATTGCACAGAACTTCTTTCAGAACAATCTGCGGGATGTGTTCAGCTGTTTTGCTTATAATGTCAATTGATTTTACAGCTTGATCAATCAGAGGCCCTGTCAGGATCAGCTTCTTCCTTCCTCTACATATGATTGTATGGATTCCTGGAATGATCATATGGGGAAGGGGATGGAAAAGAAGCACATCTGCATTGCAGAGCCGATAATCCTCCAGCGGAGGGTAAGAAAGATCTTCTTTCTTTACGCTTTCTATTTTTCTTGTGTCCCATGGGAGAAGACCTGAATAAGAAAGTCTTCTGAAAGCTTCGTGGTCTTGTAGGGGAAAATACGAGAGGCCGATTCTTATCCATATCTGATGGTTAAGCAATATGGGATACTCTGAACCAAGGATGGCTGCGGTATAAAAGTTTTCTTCCTCTTCTTCTAAAGAAAAGTCATAGAAAAGCAGAGTTTTCTTGATTTGTTTTTCTAAATATCCTTTGTTCTTCTTTGAAGTGAATGAACATACTCCGCCTCCGCTATTAGCGGTAGCTGCAATCATTTTCAGATAATTTATGCTTGTCATATCGAACATCGTTTCAGATGGAAGAGAAGAGTTCAATGCAGTTTAAGCATTGTTCCGTTTGCGGAATTCTAACTTTGCACGATGATGTTCAATTTGTTGATACAGAAGTACTTAATTACTCTGTTGATTTTTCTCCACGCCTTTGAAGTATTTCAGGTATGAGCTACGGCAATAGCGGCAGATTTCACTATCTTCTGCAACTCTTCCCTGAAAGCTGTAGCTGCCATTAACTTTCCAGCCATTCAGAATGGAAGGGTGTATGGCATTTGCCGGACAGTTCATGACGCATCTCATGCAGATGGAACAGTCAGAGCCGAAGACAGGCTTACCATTTTCCATATTTATATTTTCTTGTGGGCAATCCTTAGCACATTTTCCACACCCGATACAGCTATTATCCGCTTTGTATCCTTTCCCGATAATCCTTGCTCCTGGATGTTCTATGGACAGGATTCCTGATATTGCTCTTGATAGAGAATCAACGTTTATAATTTCTTCCTCTCCCTTGATTATCTTCTGCACATATGCAGGTGTTTTAATAGTTGCAGCTCTCCACATCCGGGCAGCCATCGGATCGGAATGCCGGAATATGATGTTGTAAGGCATGATGAAATGAAAGCAGCCTTTCACGGTGTAATCCTTTTTCTTCAGGATATTGATTGGCCTGATTGCTGCGGCATTGTTGAATTTTAGTGCTTCTCCTGATGTCTGAAGCAGATAAGTGTTTACTTTTGCATGTGGCAGTTTTTTCAGGAAATCCAGTACTGGAAGAGGACAGTTGAATGCATGTACCGGATAAGCAATAATCAGTGTATCTGCATCGATGGACTCTGGCATGATTATATCTTTTCCGATGTCATGGACTGTGACTACCCAGTTCCTCTTGGAGAGCTCCATGGCAAAAAGATCGGCAATCCGCTTTGTGTTTCCTGTACCTGAGAAAACGTAGATTACTGTTTTCATAGCAAGGGAAATTATAATGATAAGCATATATTCTTGACTATGCGGAATGTTTAGCTGACATTTGTATCATGTTCAGGAAAATGAGAAGAAAAGGACAGGAACTTCCCCTTGATGTCAGCCTTGATATCCTCAGGGAAGGCTCTTCCGGAGTGCTTGCACTTCAGGGCGATGAGGGCTACCCGTATGCAGTTCCCATAAGCTATGCGCTTGATGGGGATAGAATCTACTTCCATTCAGCAAAGGAAGGACATAAAGTTGATGCTGTCATACGTTCTCCCAAAGCTTCCTTCTGTGTTGTCTCACAGGACATTGTCGATTCCGTGAAATATACTTCTTACTACAGAAGTGTGATTGTCTTCGGCAGAATCAGAATCGTTGAAGATGATGACGAGAAGCTCATGATGATAACAAAGCTTGCAAGGAAATATGCTCCAGATAATTCATCTGAATATGAAAGAGAGTACATACAGAATGAATGGGCTCCTCTTCTGGTTCTTGAAATGGCAATCGAACACATTTCCGGAAAAGAGAATAGAGATCTGGCAAAGGAACGAAGAGACCACGTGAAATAATTTCCATATTCCTACGGATGATGAGATATCATATAGATATGTATGAATATAAGAAAGAAGAAGGAATAGTTGACGGTTTATTTTATGAGATTTATGTTCCGCAGGGATTGGATAAACGTGTTCCTGCAGTTATTGTCTCCCATGGTTTCGGTGACACCTATCGCAGTGGACAAAGCTATGCCCAGGCTTTGGTTCAGCAGGGATATGTAGTTCTGCTTTTCGATTTCCACGGAGGATCTGAGATAAGCCGAAGTACGGGCAAGATGACAGAGATGACGGTCTTTTCAGAAGTGGATGAGCTTAAAGCGATGGTGAACTGGCTTAAAACTTCTGATTTCGTTGATTCTGAGAATATCTTCCTGATCGGTGCAAGTCAGGGTGGCGTTGTCTCTTCAGTCGCTGCAACTGATCCGGATCTCGGTATCAAGGGGCTTATACTTCTTTATCCTGCATATGTGATGGTGGATGATGTCAGAAAGATGTTTCCCACTAAAGATGATATTCCGCCTGTATATTCTGTTATGGGGCATGCCATCGGCAGGTGTTATGGGGAAGCAATATATGATTATGACTTCTATTCTGTGATACCTGAGTATAAAGGTCCTGTTCTTCTCATTCATGGAGACAGTGATTCCATCGTTCCGCTTTCATATTCCGAACGCGCAAGAGATGTCTACAGCAATGCAAGGCTTGTTGTGATTCCAGGCGGTGACCATGGTTTTACAGACAAGTGTCTGGAGCAGGCCATACAGGAGATACTTTCTTTTCTTGGAAAGTATCAATCCTTCTGATCGGCAGAAGAACATCAAAGGTTGTGATGAAGTAGATTTATGTAGTTGTCATGGATTTATCGAACAAAATTAAGAATATTTGTTAGATAACTTGCATTATTGCCTTTAGGTGTGTAGATTGATGGGACAAGGTAAGCAAATGAAACTATTATCTTATGCTCTCGTGATTCTGCTTCTTTCTGTTTCGTGTTCTCCGGTAACCATGGAAGAACTCACTGCAGAACCTGTTGAAGATAATGTGTCGATAGAAGCATCAGTAAAGGCTTCTCCAGATGATACACGTTCAATAACAGTCAGCTTTCCTCTCGTCTCCGGTGCCACTGAATATTCAGTGCGTGCGGAAGACAGGGGAGGAGATGGATTGCCGGAAATTATGAGCGATGTCTCTTCCTCTGATTACAGCAATGGCTTGTATCATGTAACGCTTTCAGGACTCATCCCTGGCGGAAAGTATTCGATAAATGTAAACGCGAAAAACAGTGCGAACAAAGCCTTTGTGACTGTTGCAAGTTTAGGATATTCATTACCATCCGCAACTCCGCTTGACTCCGATGCACCTGCAATAAGTATCGTTCCCTCTTCCGATAAGACGAGTATTGATGTTGTCTTTCAGAGTGAGGCAGGCTTTAAATATCTTGTTTCTCTTAACAGCGTTTCAAGAGCCAGAAACAGTGGACATTATGAAATAGTCAAGGGTACAGGCGAGGATGTGTCTGTTTCATTCGATACAGAACCTACAGCTGTTTATGATATATCTGTCACATATGCTTATGCGACAGTAAGCGATGCCGATCTCCTTTCTGTCTCATCAGAAACAAAAACGGTTGAGACAGAAGTTGACCTTAAAACCTTTGATGCCAATCTCCTGATAGAACTCGATGATGAATCCTTTATTATTTCAGGTATAAATGAAGAAGCCGTGTCTGTCTCTGTAGGAACTGCTGACGGCAAATACAGAAGTGTGGAAAACACAGATATCAAAGATGGCAAAGCAACGATATCTGCATCTTTTCTTGAGCCTTTGCAGTCTGGTGATTTCTATGCGTTTGCTCAGTATGCAGAAGCGGACAAGGAAACAAGAAGCCGGTTGTCTGTTGAATATATAAGGCCGCTTGGAGAAGTAGAGGTGAAAGAGAATTACCAGACAGCGGCTCTTTCATGGACACTAGGAAGCGGTGTTGAACTCGATAAGAATAAAAGCAGCCTCACAATAACAGATATCTCTGGTTCGAAGATTGCAAGCAATAAGAATCCTCAGGGAGAACTATCTGCAACTGGTGTCAAGCTTTCAGATCTGGACAGCAATACAAACTACAGGCTTTCCATCGATCTTGTGACAGCAGAAGGCGGCAGTTATAACTTTGAAAAGGATATAACGACAAAGTCATTTGCGGGAACTTATCGTTGGGACAATCCTATATATGATGGTTCTCCCATCAATGGTCCCAAAAATTTTGTGATTGATGTTTCTGATGGTTCAGCAAGAGGTAATTACCACTATACAGTCTCAATTTCAAAAGATGATTTTGATTGGGATAAAACATCTCATATTATCATGCCGCTTATAGATAGTAGTGAAACAATAAAGACACATATCAACCCGAAATCACCTGGTGAGTATGCTTCAGAGAATAGCGCATATATGTGGAATTATAAGAAATGGGCAACTATTAAAGGAATGGAAGGTCTTATATCTTATTGGTATCCATCTTCTACTATTAAACCGAATTCAAATTATAAAGACTGTGTTTGTACATATGTTACAACAAGTGCCTTATTGGTTGGGGAAGTGCAAACAGAAACAACTTGGACATTTAGGGAAAACAGTGACGGTTTGCCAGAAATAATATTCAGAAATCAAGGAAAAATGGGGATTTTTGAATTACCTGAAGAGTATATTGAACCTGGATTGGACAAATATTCCTTCCTTCTTCGCCCTGTCTCAGAGAATGGAGGTGTGTGATGAAGAGAAGAGTTATTGCTTTTGCTGTTTGCCTTGTAGCCTTTTCATCGCTCTTTGCAGGAGTTGTTCCTATAAAGAATTATGTTGATTACGGGGTGTTTGCCTCTCCTGGAAGACTTGTCGATGTGGATTCAATCACTCCCTTCGGAATTGAGGCTGAAGCTGTCAGTGATGCTGAGGCAATAAAGTTCCTCGCTTCTCCAGCTGCATCATTCAAGGAAAACGCTAAGATAGTTGCAGATTATCTTTCTTCTCAGGATATTGAGTTCTGGGATAATCATCCGGAACTGATAAATGAATTTGCTTCAATTGATTCTGCATTTCCTGTGAGAGGGAATAATACAGAGCTCTATGAAGCTGAGCTGCAGGATTATTTCAGGACAAGATTTCTTTCCCCTTCCTATGGTGACAATAACAGAGCTATAGCCGCTCTTAGTGTGATAGAGCAGGGGGTGATACCTGATAATCTGAAGCCGATCAGCGGAGATGTCGATCTTTCTCTGAAGATTTATGGTGGCAGGGTTTCTTCTGGCTCGGGATGGAATGCCGGGCTTGATCTTCTTCTTGAAGGTCCAGAGTCACTCTTTTCTTCTTCTGCTGTAAGGGGCATAGATAGTGTTATTCATTCAGAACATGGTATTGCAGGATATATTGTTCCTGACAAGCTTGCTGCAGGTTTTGCTGTTACGCCTTCGCTTTTCTTGTCTGTTCCTTTCAGCGGTACAGATTTCGTCAATGCCTGCTTTGAGGATCTTCCTCTTAATCTCATCCTGAATGGAAGCGTTTATATGGGCCTTGGCATGGGATTCAACTTCGGTATTATGTACAAGCCCCTTGAGAACCTTTCCTTTGCATTGGACTTGAGAGATGTTGCTTCTGCACGTATCGGACTGGAGCTTCCCATCTCCGATATCGCAGCAGGATTAAGGTTTTATGACAACATAATGATTATTCCTCCGGATGTTGCTCTTTCTGTGGTGTTGAATGCGGGGAATTGGCATCTGAAGATGGAAATCAATGATATTGTAAACCAGCTTATTGCAAATGAAATGTTAGGAACCACAGGTTTTTCATGGTGGAATGTTGTGGATGGAGAGGTCTCATATGATTTTTCTGAAAACCTATCACTGGCTCTTTCATATGAAGATGCCGAAGTAGGGCTGGAAGTAATGACGGGAGGCTTCAAGGCAGCCCTTCTGGCGAGAACAGACAGCTTTGGGTTCGGTGTCCGATGCGGCTTTCTGCTGTAATCATTCGAACTTCCTGTCATAGAGCAGGGCTGCAAGAAGAACAACGAAACAAGAGCCTGCATTATGTACAAGTGCGCCAGTTGTAGGTGTGAGGATTTCCAGAAGGGATAGGATTACGGCCACAACATTGATGCACATTGAGAGTGTGATGCTTAATTTGATTGTACTGACTGTAGCGTTTGATAATCGCTTCAGATACGGAATCTTTGAAATATCATCGCTCATCAGTGCTATGTCTGCAGCTTCTATTGCTATATCGCTGCCAATGGTACCCATCGCCACACTCACGTCGGCTGTTTTCAGAGCAGGAGCATCATTTACACCATCTCCGATCATGCAGACTTTGTGTCCATCTTTCTGCAAAGCTTGGATGCTCTGGACTTTCTCTTCAGGCAACAGCTCTGCTCTGGACTCTGATATACCCAGCAGGGAGGCAAAATATGCAGCGGCGTTCCTGTTGTCCCCTGTAAGAAGTACTGTTGAAGTATTCATTCTGCTGAGTTCTGAGATTACAGATACTGAATCTTCTCTGATCTGGTCAGAGAGTGCTATCACACCAATGCAATCATCACTATCCGCTATCAGAATGGAAGCCTTTCCTGCCTGTCTCAGGTGTACGATAATTTCCTGTTCCTTTTCTGTCAGGCATATTCCGTTTTCGTTCAGGTATCTCTCATTCCCGCATATGATCTTCTTTCCTTGCAATATGGCTGATATTCCTCTTCCGGCAGTCATTGTGAATGAAGAAGTTTCTTTTAGAGAGATTCCTTTCTCCTTCGCATAAGCTGTGATGGCTTTGCCTAAAGGATGCTCGCTTCTTTCTTCTGCTGAAGCTGCAATTGAGAGCAGTTCATTTTCACTTTGATTCTCCCTGAAAGAGATGATATCGGTGATGGAAAGACAGCCATAGGTGAGCGTTCCAGTTTTGTCGAATGCAATAATATCCACCTTTCCCATCTTTTCCAGGGCTTCTCCTGATTTGATAATCACTCCATGCTTCGTTGCCTGTCCGATTGCTGCCATGATTGCAGTCGGGGTTGCCAGCACCAGTGCACAAGGACAGACTACAACCAGAAGCGTGACTGATGTGACAATGTTTCTGGTTGCAATATAAGAGACGATAGCGATAAGAAGGGAGACAGGGACAAAATAGCTTGCACATTTGTCAGCGATACGCTGCATGGGGGCTTGTTTGTTATCCGCTTCCTTAACCAGTCGTATGAGCTTCTGCAGCGAGCTGTCTTCTCCGACTTTCGTCGCTTCGATATCAATGGAACCAAAACGGTTGACTGTACCGCAGAAGACTTCATCGCCCTCTGTTTTGTCGACGGGAAGGGATTCTCCTGTCATGATTGCCTGATCGACGGAGGTGTCTCCTTTTATTATTCTGCCATCGACAGGTATTGTCTCGCCAGGAAGTATGCGAAGGATATCACCTATTCTGATGTCCTCTGCATTTATCATTTCTTCTTTTCCGTCTTTTATGCGTCTGCCTGTTGTTGGTGCAAGGTTTATGAGTTTTCTCAATCCTTTCTTTGCCCTGTTTGCAGTTGCATCTTCCAGAAGAGCACCTATTGCCATAATGAAGACGACTTCTCCTGCTGCGAACAGGTCTCCGATTGCAATGGCCGCAAACATCGCTATGCATATAAGCAGTGCAGAGGATATCTTGCTTATTCCGGGATTGTGGATTACTCGCCAGATGGCAAGATAGAGCAGGGGAATGCCAGAGATTATGACAGATACCCATGCCGGATCAAATGGAAGGAATGAATGGCTGTCACTGCCTGTCAGATGAGGTACCAGATCCAGAAGCAGGAAGATTCCGGAAACAACAGTCATTGGTAATCCAGCAAGAAAATCATTGAGCTTTCTGAGCATAATTCCTTCCTTTTTATATTATCGGCACAACAAGTTTTGTAATGAACAGTTTGTTTTTTATATTTTCATCGGCTTTCATCCATATTACAATGGATTAGTGCACAGGAATGTTCTATAAGAAACAATCTCATTAAATTATTCGGGAATTTCATGGATAGACGACAGCAGAAGACTCAAAAAGCTATTTTCAAAGCTTTCATAGCCCTCCTTTCTGAGAAGAGCTTCAGCAGGATTACCGTACAGGAGATTATAGACAAGGCAGATGTTGGCAGAACTACGTTCTATGCTCATTTCATTTCGAAAGAGGCGTTGCTCAAAGCCCTTTGCGAGGAATTGTTTTCCCATATCTTCAGGAGTACTTCTGCCAGTGTTCCTGAGCATGGATTATATTCAGATGATAGTGTTCCGGATTCTGTCTTCTGCCATCTTCTGCAGCATCTCAAGAAAAATGACAACAATATCCTGGCTTTGCTGTCCTGCTCAGATAATGAGATATTTCTCAGCTATTTCAGAGAGAATCTCAACAGCTTGGTTCATTCGCTTCTGAAAACACAGATTGAGAGGAGAAATGATATTCCCCAGGATTTTCTTGTCAATCACATCTCTGGGAGTTTTGTAGAGATGGTGCTCTGGTGGATCAGAGATAATCTGAGAGAATCACCAGAGCGTCTTGATAGATATTTCCGGGCTGTGATCGAGCCTATACTGTAGCCTCAGCATCAAGCTTTTCCTTGGCAACTGCAAGCATGAGCTTGATACGGTTCTCCTGATTGACCTTCGTTGCAGACGGGTCATAATCGATAGGGACAATGTTTGAGTCCGGATAAGCTTCCTTCAGAGGTCTGATCATGCCTTTGCCGCAGATATGGTTCGGCAGGCATCCGAATGGCTGTGTGCAGACAATGTTGTCATAGCCTTTCTCGATAAGCTCTACCATCTCTGCTGTAAGAAGCCATCCTTCTCCCATCTTGCAGCCTCTGTCGATGAAGCGTTCTCCATATTCTTCCAGCTCCTTGAAAGTAGCAGCCGGATGGAATTCCTTATGGCGTCTGACAGCATCTTCAGACCATTTCTCAACGATTGAGAGAAGCGGCATGCCGATGTGCTTCATGGCAAATGCATAACGCATTCTGCCGCCATAATACTCCTCATCCTTGATACCATTTGAGAAGCAATAGAGCACAAAGCCCATCATCGGAGGAAGCATCACTTCGCAATCCTCGCTTTCAAGAAAGCCCTGAAGGTCGCTGTTTCCCAGCTTTGAATACTTCATGTAGATTTCGCCGACAACGCCTACCTTCACTTTCGGTGTCCTTCTGACAGGGATTGAGGCAAAATCATCGGAAATCTGATTGAGCTTCCTCTTCATATTTCCCCAGAAATAGCCTTTGTTCTTCTCATAGCACTCGCCGAGAGTCTCTGTCCATTTATCAATGAGGGCATCTGTGTCACCTTTGTTTATCTCATATGGCCTTGTCTGATTCGACAGAAGCATTATGAGATCTCCATAGACCAGAGCTGTGAAGGCCTGGACTATCATGGGGAATGTGACTTTGAAACCTGGATTGGAGTTCATTCCCTGCAGGTTTGCCGAAATGACAGGAATATTTCCCAGTCCTGCCCGTTCGAGAGCCTTGATGAGCAGGAAGTAGTAATTGGAAGCTCTGCAGCCGCCCCCTGTCTGGGAGATTATGAGTGCGCATCTGTCTTTGTCGACCAATCCGCGGTGGATTGCATCAATCATCTGTCCGATGACAAGAAGGCAAGGGTAGCACATATCGTTATGTACGTATCTCAGGCCTTCCTGGATTACAGAGGGGGAGGAATTCTCCAGAAGCAGGGCATTGAAGCCATGGTTGATGAAGATTCTCTTCATGATATTGAAATGTACAGGAGACATGTTGGGAACGACGATTGTCCATCCTTCCTTCTTCATCTCTTCAGTGAATACTTTCTTCTCCATTCTCTTCTTCCATCTCGAGTGCTGCGAAGAGCGAACGCATACGTATCTTCACAGCTCCGAGGTTCGTGATTTCATCAATCTTTATCTGAGTGTAGATCTTGTCTTTTTCCCTGAGTATGTCTCTCACTTCATCTGTTGTTACGGCATCCAGACCGCAGCCGAAGGAGACAAGCTGAACAAGATTCATATCTTTCTCTTCTCTGACAAAGCGTGCCGCATCATACATTCTTGCGTGATATGTCCACTGGTTCAGAACGCCGAAGCTGCCTTTGTCTGTGAGAGGGGCAATTGAATCTTCCGTGATTACAGAAGCGCCGAGCTGGACAATCATACGGTCAATGCCATGATTGATCTCCGGATCGGTGTGATAAGGCCTGCCTGCAAGGACGATTATCGGGCGCCCTTCATTTCTTGCCATCCTGATGATCTCTTCTCCCTTCTCAGTGATCCGTTTTCTATATTCGGCAAGCTCGGCAAATGCCTTCTCAACAGCTTTGATTGTCTCTCTTCTCTTTGTGCCGAAGAGTTCTGATATCCTCTTTGCAAGATGTCCTTTGTGTTCCAGCGAGAGATATCCAAGTGTCAGAGGAATTCCTTCAAGATCCTGATTTCCTTTTATGACCTCTCCATAGTAAGCAACAACGGGGCAGTTGAAGTGGTTGTTTCCCTTCTCCTCGTTGATGTTATAGCTGGAGCATGGGATGAAAATCCTGTCGACTTTCTGTTCTACAAGATACTGGACATGGCCATGCATGAGCTTTGCCGGGAAACAGACTGTATCGGATGGTATTGCCGCCTGTCCGTGTATGTAGAGATCTCTTGAGGAGAACGGGGAGACGACGGTATCGTATCCCAGACTCTGGAAGAGCGTGACATAGAATGGCAGAAGCTCATAGATTCCCAGCGCCAATGGCAGACCGAGCGTTCCACGCTTGCCTTCTTTTCTTGCTCTGTAGCTTTCAAGGAGCTCCTGTTTATATGCATAGAGATTGTATTTGTCAGCAGTGGCAGGAGCCTTGCCTGTGACAGGGCGTTCACATCTGTTTCCAGAGATCAGCCGTCGCTTGGTTCCGAATGAGTTGATAGTCAGAAGACAGTGGTTCGTACATCCTTGGCAGCGTACATTCTTAACTGTGTGTGTAAGCTCATCCAGCTCTTCCTGGCTTATCGTAGAGGATTTCTTCAATCCATTTCGTTTTGCCATGAGCTTGGAGTAAAGCGCTGCACCATATGCTCCCATAAGTCCTGCAATCTGTGGACGTACTACATCCACACCAAGTTCCATCTCAAAGGCTCTGAGAACTGCATCGTTGAGGAATGTGCCTCCCTGGACGACTATATGTCTGCCAAGATCCTCGGCATTTGCTGTTCTGATGACTTTGTATAGCGCATTTTTGACAACGCTTATTGCAAGACCCGCAGAGATGTCATTGACAGAAGCGCCATCTTTCTGGGCCTGCTTTACCTGGGAATTCATGAAGACAGTGCACCTTGATCCAAGATCCACTGGGGATTTCGCAGTAACTGCAAGAGAGGCAAATTCTTCTGCACTCTTGCCAAGGGCGTTGGCGAATGTCTGCAGAAACGATCCGCATCCCGATGAACAGGCTTCGTTGAGGAAGATGTCATCAATCACCCCATCGCGGATACGGAAGCATTTGATGTCCTGTCCTCCGATGTCGATGATGAAATCAACATTGCTCATGAAGTGCTTTGCACCGATGAAATGAGCTTCTGTCTCCACCAGAGAGTAATCGAGGGAGAAGGCAGTCTTCATCAGATCTTCTCCATAACCTGTGGAGGCTGAGCCTGCGATTGTTATATCAGGATAGTCATCATAAAGCGTGGAGAGGAATGAGTGGATTGCCTGTACCGGATTTCCATTGTTGGGGCTGTATCTTGACAGCAGCAGATCTCCATTTTCTGCCAGAAGGCATGTTTTGATGGTAGTGGATCCTGAATCGATGCCAAGATAGGCCCTGCCTGTATAGGTCCTTGGGTCTCTGATCGGCACAGAGGCTTTCTGATGCCGTTCTCTGAATGCTTTATACTCTTCCTCTGACTGGAAGAGCGGATCAAGCTTGATGAAGCTTGAGTGTCCTTTGTATCCCTCGAGGGCTTTGATGATGTCGGAGATCCGCATCGTTTTTCCGCCAGGGGAGAGTGCAGAGCCCATTGCTACATAATAAAGGGAGTTATCAGGACAGATTCCCTCTGTCTTTATCGTCTCATCAAAGAAATATCTGAGACGGGGGATGAATGTGAGAGGGCCTCCGAGATATACTACCTTTCCTTCTATTTTCCTTCCCTGTGCCAGTCCTGCGATTGTCTGGTTGACAACCGCTAAAAGGATGGAAGCGGCTATATCTTCCGTCTTTGCTCCCTGATTGATCAGTGGCTGGATATCTGATTTCGCAAAAACGCCACAGCGTGAAGCGATCGTATAGATCGTTGTGGACTTCTCGCTTAAATCATTCATGTCCTCCATGCTGATTCCAAGGAGAGTTGCCATCTGATCAATGAATGCGCCTGTTCCTCCTGCGCATGTGCCATTCATTCTCACTTCAAGGCCATGCTTCAGAAAAAGAATCTTGGCATCTTCGCCACCGAGCTCAATGATCGTATCTGTATCCAGGATGAATGTCTTTGCAGCAGTTCTTGTTGCGTAGACTTCCTGTACGAATGGAATAGAGGCAGCTTCTGCCAGTCCCATGCCTGCAGATCCGGAGAGGGAGATAGAGACTTCCTGGTCCCCGATTTCCTGCATCATCTGGGTGAGCATCTCTCTGCCTTTTTCTATTATCTGTGAGCGGTGCCGTTGATAATCACTGTAGATGAGAGTGTTGTCTTCACTCAGAGCTACAGCCTTCATAGTAGTTGAACCGACATCGATACCGACTTTCAGCATATCAGTAAGAAATTATAGTAAAACAGATTAATGGGCAAGTGCCATTGTCACAGCAATGAGGATCAGTAACATCAAGCCAGCTGCTATTGTGTATCTCACTGCAAAGGCTTTGCGTTCATCTTTCCTGAGCTGTAAGAAGATAAGAAGGGCAGGAAGAGAGGAGAGAGTGCCGAAAGAAGCAATATTCACCGCTCTTAAAAGCATGGCTTTGTCCATTTCCAGGTTTATTGTCATGGCAGCTGCAGGATATGCTCCGATGATTTCTCCCAGCACAATCGTCTTCCAGAAGCTTCCGTCCTGGAACAGCGGTGAAAGAAGCGGTGAGAAGCATCTTCCTGCAATTGACAGAAAGAGAGCAGAAATGAGGAAGCGGTAATCTGCTTTGAGGAAGACAGTTCTGTCGAAGAGCAGCAGTATGATAACTGTGAAGATGAGTATATCAGGCCATCCGAAGAGCGAGAGGGAAGTGAGCGTGATGATGAATGCAAAACAGGCGTAGAGCATCCTCATACCTTTGTTTCCTGCCTGTGTCTCGCTTTCCTCATTGATATAAGTCTGCTCGGCAGTATGTTTTCCGAGCAGAGCGGGAATCACCAGAGCAATAAGAGGAACCGAGGCGATTGCCAGAGGCAGCATGGTTGTGATGAATGGCTCGTCGAAGCTTTTGTGCAGAAGCGCATTCTGCAGCGATCCTGCAGGAAGCAGCATGCCACCCGCTGTTGCAGAGACGGCAATAATGGCAGCAAAAGAAGGAATATGTACTTCTCTCTCCTTTTTCCTGAGAACAGATGAAGCTACTGCAGTGAGGGCAGGGGCTATGAAAAGTGATGAGATGAAAGGTGAAAGTATGAAAGAGATAACCGCAAAGAAGGCTGCAGAGGACCAGAGATGGCTGAAAACCGATGCACTTCTTTCAAGAGATTCGAGCATCTTTTCTTTCTTTATGCCTGCCACTGTCAGTGTCATGACAAATATGAGTGCAATCCCATTCCATTCGAGAGATACGATTATCTCTCCTGTTAGAGGGGTTACCAGAAATGACAAAAGCATGAGGACAAGGAACAGAGCAACTGGAATCCAGGCTTTAAGACTCTTCACTCTTTTCCTCCCTGCCCATGGCATCGAATGTGTAGACTTCTGTTTTTCTCACAGCTTCCTCGATGAACCTTTCCATCCCCAGCTCCTCGAAGTGTCTTTTAGCTACTTCTTTCACTGGTCTTGTAACTGGGTGTTTGGGAGAAAAGACGACACAGCAGTCCTCATATGGCAGTATCGAGGTTTCATATGTACCGATTGCAATGGCTTTCTCGATGATTTCCTCCTTATCCATTCCAACAAGAGGACGGAGTATGAGAAGGTCTGTCATGCTGTCTGTGAAAGACATTGCATCCAGGGTCTGGGAGGCGACTTGTGACAGAGCCTCTCCCGTTACAATTGCGGAGGCACCGTTTTCTTTGGCAATTCTTTCCGCAGTCTGCATCATGGAGGCACGGAACATCAGCGTAGCTTCTTCTTCATAGCCATTGTCCCTGATATGTTCCTGTCCCTCCGTGAATGGTACGACAAAAAGCCTTAATCCTCCGATGTATGGTGCTATTATCGAAGCAAGCTGCTTGACTTTGTCCAGAGCAAGCTCAGACGTATATGGATAGGCATGGAAATAGATTGCATCGAGCTTCAGGCCTCTTTTAGCCATCATGCAGCCTGCGACAGGGCTGTCTATGCCGCCGGAAAGAAGAAGCATGCCTTTTCCTGCTGTTGCATAGGGCAGTCCACCTTCACCTTTTTTCTCGCTTGTATAGAGATAGACATTGCTTCTTATCTCACAGGTGAGAGTATGCTCAGGATGCTTTAGATCCACTGTCATTTCCGGAAAGAGCGAGAAGACTGTATCTGCAAGTGCACATGCCATATCATGAGATGAGAGAGGGAAGGTCTTATCCTCTCTTTTTACTGTGACTCTGAAACTCTCTCCGTTCCTGAAATCGGAGGCCTGCAGTATTTCCTTTGCTTTTTCCTGTATGGCTTCCACGCTCTTCTCAGCTTGCCATGCTCTGGCAAAACCTGTGATGCCAGGGGTTGTCGAAAGAGCTTTCTCAATCAAGTCATCATCTGCTTCTTCCGCTATTCTGGCGTAGAGCCTGCCTTTCTGCTTTGTGATGTCAGAATGAAATGGCCTGAGTTTATTCTTTATATTGTGTCTCAGCTGTTTTTCAAAGAGGTTCCTGTTTCCGCCCTTGAGTGAGATTTCTCCTTCTTTGATCAGATAAAGTTTATTTGGCATTGATCAACTCCCTTAATATTCTGATAAGACTCTCCGCTTCTTCTTCTGTCGTGCTGTTCGAGAAAGAAATCCTTACTGCATTTCTTGCTTTCTCCGGTCTTATTCCCATGTTCAGAAGGATTTTCTCTCCCTCTCCCTTTGCGTTATTCGAACATGCAGAGCCTGCAGAAGCTTCAACTCCTTTGTCTGAAAGCATACGCGTGAAGACTTCCGATGGGAAGGGAGAGACAAAAGAGAGGATATATGGAGAAGATACAGCAGGTGAGAGTATTTCTCTTCCTGCGGCTGTAAGGCATTCGGAAATCTTATCTTTTATTTCCTGGATTCTCTTGTTTTTGCTCTCGGAATCAGAAAGCCAGTCTTCCAGTGCTGCTCTGAGGGCGGAGATTGCTGGCAGATTCTCTGTTCCGCCTCTTTTCCCTTCCTCCTGTCCTCCTGCAGAGGCAAGAGGCCTGAAAGAAGCGGGATTCTTCAGATAAAGCATGCCGATACCTCTGGGGCCATTTACTTTATGCCCTGAAAATGAGGCACCATCGATATCCCAGGCTCTGAGCTTCAGGCCGCTTTTGCCGAGGGCTTGAACAGAGTCGGAGAAGAAGAAGATTTTCCTTTTGTGGTCCTTTTCATATGCTCTGACAACTTTCACGAGTTCTTCTACTGGTTGTATTGCTCCTGTGACATTGTTTACAGACATGATGGCAACCATCTTTGTGTCCGGTGTGAGCTCAGCTTCTAAATCATGAGGAGAAACTGTACCGCCTTTTGCTTTCAGCGTTGCTGTAGTCCATCCATGTTCTTTGAGTATGGGAAGCCATGAGGCAACAGCTTCATGCTCGATTGCCGAGATGATGATCTTACCCGGTGTTGTGAAAAGCAGGGATGAGATAACTGCTGCAATCGACTCCGTTGCTCCTGATGTGAAGAAAAGCTGATTCTTCTCTATTTCCATCATTCTGGCAATTGCAGATCGTTCATCATCGAGCTTCCGTCTGGCTTCGATTCCAAGACGATGGCTGGATGATGGGTTGCCAGGAAAGTTCAAGGCTGTATCTGTATATGCCTTCAATGCCCGTTCGGAGAGCGGGGTAGTGGCTGCATTATCGAAGTATAGACTCATGGCCATAAATTAGATATATATTCCCGTTATTTTGCAAGGCGTGTATCATCATAGCATGGAAAGAATATTCAGTGTGCCTTTGAAGGGCGGTAATTATACAGATGTTTATTTTGCAGATGACATGAAGCAGGTGAATGCTCTCGTAGAAGGTAATTCATTTGCAGTGGCTGATGAGAACAGTGCTTCTTATCTCCCAGAATGCGTGCCATCTGTTGTTCTTCCTTCTGGAGAGAAGGAGAAGAACTGGAATTCTGTGGATAAGATTCTTTCTGCAGCGCTTGTCCGCGGTCTGGCCCGTGATTCGCTTTTCATCGGAGTCGGAGGTGGTGTCATTCTCGATATGACAGCCTTTGCTTCCTCTGTCTATATGCGTGGAGCCCGGCTTATGCTTCTGCCTACGACACTGCTTGCGATGGTCGATGCAACTCTTGGAGGGAAGACTGGCATGGACTATGGCGGAGGTAAGAATCTGGTCGGTACTTTCTATCCCGCTGAATCAGTCATCATTTATCCCGGAACACTCAGAACGCTTTCTGACAAAGAATTCAGATGCGGTATGGGAGAGGTTGTAAAGCATTCATTCCTTTCATCCGGTACAGATCTTTCCGATTTCCTTTCAGATAATCTTGAGAAGGTTCAGCAAAAGGATGAAGAAAGCCTGAGAGAAATGATCAGGCTGTCTCTTGCTGTGAAGATTGAATATATAACAAAGGATCCTGAAGAGAAGAAAGGCATCAGAGGTGCTCTTAACCTCGGTCATACATTCGGCCATGCGCTGGAGGCTCTGAGAGGTTTCTCACTATCTCATGGAGAAGCTGTCGCATGGGGAACGGTACAGGCTCTCAGGGCTGGAAAAGCAATGGGTATCACACCTTCAGATTTTGCAGATGATGGCATCAGCCTTATAAAGCGGATGGGTTTTGATTGTGATTATACAATTCCTGAGGAGGAATTCGCTGCTTATTGCAATGCTATCGGAAAGGATAAGAAGAAAAGGGATGGTGTGGTGAAGTTCGTTCTGATGGAGGGGCAGGGAAAGCCTGTGCTTACACCGATTCCGGAGAATATCGTGAAGGCTGTTGTCTGCCACTAAGGAGGTTGCTTTGCTTCGCATTACAGTTCTGATGGAGAATAATCTTTCCCGTAACAAGGCGCTCAGATGCGGCCATGGTCTCAGTCTGCTTGTGGATACAGGAAGCGACAGAATCCTCTTTGATACTGGTCCCGATGATGGCTTCATCTTCAATGCAAGGAAGCTGGGCCTTTCCCTCGACAATCTCAAAGCTGTCGTAGTGAGCCACAGCCATTATGATCATGCTGCGGGATTCCGTGATTTTGCGGAGGGAAAGCATTCTGCAGGCTCTCTTATTGTCGGTAAAGGATTTTTCGGCAGGAAGTATGCGAAGAGAAATTCTGTATGTTCGGATTTGTCATCAGGCTGGGGAAGGCGTTTTGCTGAAGGCCATGGATTTACAGTATTTGAGCTTTCAGCTGATGCACAGATTGTTCCCGGTGTCTATGCTCTTTGCGGATTTCCCCGCAGGCATAAAGAAGAGAAGATTCCTTCCGAGTATGTCAAAGAGAGCATGCTCGGCCTTGTCCGCGATGATTTCTCCGATGAGATTGCACTTGCTATCGAGACGAAAGAGGGTATAGTCCTCTTGGTCGGATGTTCCCACCCAGGGATCATGAATATTGCGGATGCAGCGTATGCCCGCTATGGCAGGATAAGGGCTATCATAGGGGGAATACATCTTGGCAAAGCTGAGGATGAACGTCTGGAAAGAACGCTGCAGCATCTTTCAGATCTGGGTACTGGTGGATTTTATTTCTGCCATTGCTCTGGTGAGAAGTGCATGGAGAAAGGAGAGCGCATTGCCACAGGCGACACGCTCTTCTTCTCTTGAAAATCCACTCTCAATCTATAAAAGGTGATGCAAGAAACCCTGCAGACTTGTCATGCAGAATGAATATGGATAGGACATCCAATTTCAGAAAGGTGTTACTCAAGTTTTTCTATATCACTGATTGTGAATAATCAATGATATGGTGTAATAGGTAAATCACCAAAGTCACATGATTCATCAACGAATATACTAAGTTCCTTCATTACTTGCCATTCCTTCAAAGAAAAAGCGGGTGTCTTACCCGCCATCAGGGGGGGCAGGGCCATATAGGCCAGCCCCTAACTGGTTATCCAGCCACTTAAACTTTACTTGTACTTTCGTGAATAATCAATCATTCGCTAATGTCATATGGTATTGCATATCTATGCAGTTGGCATTTTTTGGGTTTAAACCTTGATTTTCTAACCTGAATTCTATTCATCCATATCCAGGGCTGTAGTGATTATCTGCTGCAGCTTAAGTATTTTCTTTCTCAGTCTTTCCTGTTTTCTGGGAATTCTGTCTATCATGGAAGAGAGCGAGAAAAGAGTCTCTTTCGCCGCGCCTCCGATACTTGGCATCGGGGCAAGTGAGTACTTGCCGCCTCTGTCTACAACAGCTAGGAATGAGAATTCCTTCTTTCCTGTGACGAATGGCATGAAGGCTGAATCCAGAAGAGCTTCAATCTCGCCGAATTCACGCCGTGATGGATCGAACTTTCCTTTTATCTTAGTTTTCAGAGGATTCTGTACCATCGGTATGAGGCTGAGTTCCTTCTCGATTCTCGAGGCTTTTACCTGTGTCTTTGAGATACAGCCTCCGCATCTGATATAGAACTTTACAGCGCCTGAGCGTGTTACAAGCTTTTTGATATCTCCCAGCGGAACGACATAATTGTGCTTTCCTTTTTTGTCGGAAGAGGCATATTTCTCCATCTCATCTTTCGCTGAAAGCTGCTTCAGGCGCGCTCTTTTCTTTTCCTGCGGCAGTCTCAGCTCATCAAGAAGCTCCGGATCGACTTGCTGTATCCAGTCTTTTCTCAGCGGAGATACTGTACGCGCATACATCTTAGTTGTCTGGACAATCTCTCCTGCCAGAATGTACTGTGGCGGTATCGAGAACCATGCAGAACCCGGGTGGATGAGGATCTTGTCAGCAGTAAGTGACCTGTAGGAGAATCGGTCGATACGCATGCACACATATTGCCGTAGCCCGGAGGCAAGACAACAGAAGTATTCTGGTATGGAGTGCATTTCAGAAATTGGAATCCCCATTTCTGATACGATTGATTCCAGCTGTTCTTTGATATGCACTATCTCTTCCATTGATTCATAGTCGAGATAGCGTTTTTTGTAGTATTCTTCCCTCTCTTTCTTTCCCTGGATTTTCCTGTATGCCCCAAACAGAGTGAGCATCGTACTGAAATCCCCGTAGACCCGGTCAGAGAGTGCGTGATGGGCATCTCTTGCCTGCAGCTCTTCGCCCGGGGGGAGAATATAAGGTGTTTTCGCAGAGAGGAATGCCACTGCGACAAGTACGTCCGAAATGACATCTGGATAGTTCATTATCGCTTCGACAATGACTCTTGAGAGACGGGGCAGAAGAGGGAAGAGTATCATCATCTCTCCGATTTTTGTCAGATGATGGTTCTTCTCTATTGCTCCTATAATCATCAGTGTCTCTTCGGCAGAGATCAGAGCGCTCTTCTTCGGAGCTGTGATGAATGGGAATGATTCTGTGTTGTAAATCTCCAGTTCGCTCATCCTCAGCACTACTTCTGCAAGGTCTGAGTGCAGAATCTCCTCTTCTGAGTATTCTGGACGGAGAGAGTAGTTCTCCTCACTGTAAAGGCGGAAGCACCTGCCAGGAGCTGTCCGCCCGGCTCTTCCTCTTCTCTGGTCTGCGGACGCCCTGGAAATCGGCATTGGAAGCAGGGCTGATGTGAAGTTCTTCTGATTGTAGAAGTTGATCTTGGCCATGCCAGAATCGATGACAGTTCTTACACCGTCTATTGTTATTGAAGTCTCTGCAATGTTTGTAGAGACAACAACCTTCATTTTACCTTCCTTTGTTGGAATGAAAACTCTCTCTTGTTCTTCTTTTGAGAGCCGTCCATAGAGGGGATATATCTGATAATTCCCTGCTGTATCGGAGTATTCAAGTTCCTCGACACACCGTTTTATCTCAGCTTCTCCTGGAAGGAATATAAGGACATCTCCTTCTTTCTCTTCCCATGTCTTTCTCACAAGTGATGCAATCTTCGGATAATAGTAATCCTCTGTATCTCTTGAAAGAACAAGGGGGATATAGCTGACAGATACCGGGTATGGACGAGAATCAATGGATACGATAGGGGCGTTGCCAAAAAAGGCCGAGAAGGAGGCGGCATTGATTGTTGCACTGGAGATGATGATCTTAAGGTCATTCCTTGCCTCGGTTATCTCTTTCAGAAGTCCTAGTATGAAATCGATATTCAGGCTTCTTTCATGGGCCTCATCAACCATAATCACCGAATACTTGGAAAGCGTTCTGTCCAGCTTCACTTCCTGCAGGAGAATGCCATCTGTCATGATCTTTATTCTCGTTGTCTTGTCGGAAGTATCTGCAAAGCGCATTTTGTAAGCGCAATATGCTCCTCTGTCTCCGATCTGCTTTTTGATGAATTCTGAGACGGAGACTGCGGCAATGCGTCTTGGCTGCGTGATTCCTATGATACCGCTTTCATCGTAGCCTGCTTCTCTGAGAATCAGAGGAATCTGTGTTGTTTTGCCCGATCCCGTAGGGCTCTCTACTATGATGGTCTGGTGTTCTGATAGTGCTTTTAATATCTCCTCCCTGTGTTTGTACACAGGAAGGGATCTGAAATCTGTCAATGTCGTTTTTCCTCAGCTATGCGCTTTAAAGCAGCCTCTCCATCTTCTGTTTCTCTTGTCCTGAGATCCTTTATTGTAAAGCTGTCATCAGTGAATGTGAGGAGATAAGAAATGGAGTTCGCTTCAGCGAATGCATAGATTTTCTTCGGTTTTGCATCTGGGTTGAGATAGACTGAGACACTCAGTCCTTTTCTTCTTATGTCCATTGCGAGAAGGGAAGCTCTCGCTTCCTCTCCGCTTCTTGGCACAAGAAGGATATCTGCAGAGGATGAATCCGTAAGCAGCGGGCTTTTCCGCTCATCGAGAGCTGCCAGAAGTCTGTCCAGACCGATGGAGGCACCGACACCAGGGAGTTTTTCTTTCATATACAGCGATGCCAGATCATTGTAGCGTCCGCCTGAACATACAGAGCCGATTGATGGCAGGTCTGAGAGGAATGTCTCATATACAATACCTGTATAGTAGTCCAGTCCGCGTGTGATGGATGGATCGAATGTGAAGGATTTCTCGATTCCAAGGCTCTGGAGGATTGTATAGATCTCTCTCATTCTCTCCGAGGCTTCGCTCTTTCCTCCTGATAGTGCTTCCAGCTTCTCCAGTGTTTCAATGAATGTGCTGTTTTCACCAGAGGTGATGAAGGCGATGATTTTATCGGCCTTATCGTCAGAGGAGGTGATCTGTGCAAGAAGCTTCCTGACTTCCTCTTCCCCGATTTTCCTGAGCTTGTCTACAGTACGCAGGATTTCTACAGTATCTTTCTCTGCATCAAGCTTGGAAAGAAATAGCGTAAAAAGACCGCGGTGTGAGAGGTGGAATGTATAATTCTCTATGCCAAGGGCTGCGAACGATGAATGCATCAGCGATAGGATCTCTGCATCTGACAGGGCGTTATCAGCACCTACGATATCGAAATCGCACTGGGTGAATTCCCTGTATCTGCCTTTCTGCGGATTCTCACCGCGCCAGACTTTGGATATATGATAGCGTCTGAATGGCACACCGACCTCTTCGTGGTGGGCTGCCATGAAACGTGCAAATGGTACAGTGAGGTCGAAGCGCATGGCGACATCGCGTCCGCCGTTGTCCTGAAAACGGAAAATCTGCTTGTCAGTTTCTCCGCCGCCTTTTCCGAGAAGTACTTCTGTATACTCCAGAACAGGTGTATCAATAGCTGCAAAGCCGTAGGATGCAAAGACATCCTCCAGCACTCTGATAATTCTTTTCTTGGGAATCTCATCTTTGGGAAGGCTGTCCCTGAATCCCTTGAGTATGACCGGATCAATCATGGCCTGATGATAACAGATAAGAAGAACGGGGACAACTTATGTACCTGTTGCTCCGCTTCCTCTTTTCCACTAAAGTAAATTCGTGATTATCCGTTATAAGAATGATGGAAAGGGCCGGAGTGTTCCTGTTGCAAGAATCTATACGCAGAAGGAACATCCGATAACCAACAGCCAGATAGATAAGGATGCCCTCTGGGCAATCAGGAAGATACAGCAGACAGGCGGTGAGGCTTACATAGTAGGGGGCGCTATCCGCGATATGATGCTCGGCAGGAAGCCTAAGGATTTTGATATCGCGACATCTCTCTCTCCCCGTCAGGTGCAGCGTCTTTTCTGGAACGCAAGAATCATCGGCAGACGGTTCCGTATTGTCCATCTTTTTTTCGGCAGCAAGATCATCGAAGTCACGACATTCCGTTCCGATGAAGAGAACTTCGAGGACGGGCGCAATAATCTTTTCGGAACGATTGAGCAGGATGCCAAGCGCCGCGATTTCTCGATAAACAGTCTTTATTACAATCCCGCCAATGGTCATCTGATAGATTTCAACGATGCTCTTTCAGATTTCCGTAAGCATCAGATACGTTCCCTGATACCTCTTTCATACACATTCACAGAAGATCCGGTACGTATGATCAGAGCGCTGAAGTATCAGGCAACTACAGGATTCAGGCTCAGACATGATGTGAAGAAGGCAATCAGGAAGAATGCCGCAATGATTGAGACCTGCTCGACATCCCGTCTGACAGAGGAGGTCTCGAAGATCCTTTCTTCCGGTTCATCTGCAAAGATTTTTGAGAATCTCAGAAAGTATGGACTTCTTGCGTTCATCCTTCCTTGCTGGGCACAGTATGCTTCTATTCCAGCTGTATCAGATTCCCTCAAGGCGCTGGATCAGAAAATAAGTGAAGCTCAGAAAGAAGGGCAGAGCATCTCCAAAGAGGAGCAGATTTATGCTTTTATCAAACCTCTTCTGGTTCTCGATACAAGTCAGGTGATGTCTGCAGAGGAGCTTTTCCATGAGATTTTCAGACAGACCAAGATTCTTATTTCTCCGATGACTCCTCCTAATTACGAGCTGGAGAAAGCTGTTGATATGATTCTGGCAGACATGGGAATCAGAAGGTCAAGGGCGAGAAAATCTGCTGAAGCCAGAGCTCCCAGGAAGAAGCCGAATACGATGGGACGCAAGAGTGCTGCCAATGAAGAGCTTTCTGTCGTACCTGCAAAAAAGCATAAGAAGAGGAAAAAGAAGAATCCGAAGAGCGGAAAGATTGTCATGCCTCCAGAGCCGAAGACTCTGGCTGAGGAGCATGATCTCTAACCCCATTCCTCTATCTCGATATTGACAGTCTTCACCATTACGCCGCCATAGCGTTCGATACAGTCTGTTATATATTCCTGCAGATCTGAGATGGTGGTTCCCATGTAGTGTCTGGCAGGAAGCTGCAGCGTGACACTGATAGAGTATGTGGAATCGGCATTGCGTACGCCTCTCACTTTCTTCACTTTCATGACAGGATCATATTCTCCGATGGCGTGTCTGACCATCTGAACGAGCACTGCCTCTGTCAGCTCTTCTTTGTCTGGACGGGAGAATTCAGGACGTACGATGGTCTTTTCATATGTCTGGTTGCGCTTCATATGTCCTTTCCGCCCCATGAAGACTTTCATCGAGTCATAGACTATCTGCGGAGCTGAACGTGTCACTTCAATCGAGGGGACAGGAATGACGTGCTTGCCTTCTGTGTAGCGTATGCGCATCGCTGTCTCGATCTCTTCCTCTGAAGCGACATCTTCTATATGGATGATCTTTTCGGGCGGTGGCAGCTCCAGACGCTTAGCTATCTTGTTTGCCATCTTCTCCGATGTACCTATGATGAGAATGCGCTTGTATCTTTCTTTCAGCAGAGCACTCATGATTTCATTGCGGTGGTCATCATCATCAAAGACAGCAGTACGCACAGCTGCAATGAAGTTCGGATCTCTCTTTGCCGAGTGTCCTGCCAGAATCCTGTCACCGCGGATCAGGAGACCGTCATCAATGATCAGATCTATATGATATTTGGCGGCAACAAGCTTTGAGTGGTAGCTCTTGCCAGTGCCGGATCTTCCGACAAGGGCATAGACTTTCACTCCTCTTATTTTTGAGAATGCGAACTGAAAAATCCGATTCATGAAGCCATTATAGCATCCAGCTTATTCTGATGGAAGAAACAGGCTCCATTCTTCTATGAGGGAGGCGAGTGTGAATTGGGCATTTGCCGGAGAAGTGGATGGCATCCTGATGGCTTCTATATCCGTTTCAGGGAAGCAGTACCTCATATATACGTCATACGATTTAGTCCCATTGCAGAGTATTCGCTTGATCTTCGAGTTCTGGATGATGGGAAGAAGGGAGGCAGGGGTTATATCTGTGATTGCAGAATCGGAGGAGCCTGTGATGCGGCATGAGTAAATGGAATCGTAGAGCGCGATATGACTCTGGTGGAGAAGGGCTTCCTTTTCCTCTGCTGTTTTCACTTCTTTGCGGTAGATAGTTTCCAGCATCGGCCAGAATCTGTTTCTCGGATGGGCATAGTAGAAGTTCTCCTCTCTTGACTTTACAGAAGGGAATGAGCCAAGTACCAGAACCTCTGAGCTGCTGTCATAGACTGGAGGAAACGGATGGATTATGACGGGAGGTTTTTCTTCTTTTGCCATGTTTATATTAGATGGCCTGTTGCTTGCTCTTGGCAAGGTTAAAGCTGATATCGATAAAAAATATTTCTTATTTTCACTGCAGGTTTGCGTGGTGAGTAAATGAGATCAGGAAAATCCCGGATCTTGAAAATACGGCATTTTTAATTCTTTAAAAGGGAAAATCCTCATTTATTTCCTTTTTTGATATAATGTTGAGTGCGATATGATAATTCTTTATCGATAAAAGTATTATGATAAATATCGGCAGGTAAATCATACTCTTTCTGTTGAGATTAGAAGCATGACGCGATACAATAGCATCTGTCTTTAAAAGGAGCGTTTTGTCTATGAAACTTGCCACTTTCAGACGTGGCGGTGTTCATCCTGATGACAAGAAATCACTTTCGAAGGATAAGAAGCTTGAGAGGCTTCCTCTTCCTGAAGAACTTGTGGTCTCTATGTCTGAGCATCTGGGTGCCCCCGCTGTTCTGACCAAGAAAAAGGGCGATACCGTGACAAAAGGTGAGGTTATCGGAACAGCCTCTGGCTATATCTCAGCCGATGTCCACAGCCCTGTTGATGGTGTTGTCACAGAGATAAGGAAAGTACGTGTGTCCTCCGGTGCGGTTGCAGATGCTGCTGTCATCAAATGCAGCAGTGAGCAGTCCGATCCGTGGACGGAGAAACATGAATGGAAGGATCTCTCTTCTGCCGAATTGCTGGATCTGGTACGCAGCTGCGGTATTGTCGGTATGGGTGGAGCAACATTCCCGACATCTGTCAAACTGACAGTCCCGATGGGGAAAACCGTTGATGCTCTGGTTGTCAACGGCGTTGAATGCGAGCCATATCTCACTTCCGATTACCGCTTGATGATGGAGAGGCCTGAAGCACTGCTGGAAGGTGCCATGGTTGCTGCCAGGATCATCTCTCCGAAGAGAATTGTATTCGGTATCGAAGCAAATAAGATGGATGCCGTTGCTCTTCTTTCAGATAAGGCTAAGGAAAAGGGCCTTCCGATTGAAATCGTTCCTCTGAAGGTCAAGTATCCGCAGGGCGATGAGAAACAGCTTCTGAAAGCAATATTGAACAGGGAAGTGCCATCTGGGAAACTTCCTCTCGATGTAGGTGCTGTCGTGTGCAATGCAGGAACATGCAATGCTCTGTATGAAGCTGCTGTTTATCATAAGCCTCTTGTTGAACGTGTGATTACAGTCTCTGGAGAGAGCATCAATGAACCTAAGAACCTGATAGCGCCGATTGGTACTAAATTCTCGGATCTCATTGCTTATTGCAGCGGAGAGAAAGAAGATGCTGTTTCTCTCGTTGCAGGTGGCCCGATGATGGGTTTTGCTGTCTACGATGAAGACACGCCTATGGTAAAAGGTTCAGGCGGACTGCTTGTTCTTCCCCGCCTTGTTGATGATTTCTCTGCACCTTGTGTGCTCTGTGGCAAGTGTGTCCAGCATTGTCCGATGGGATTGCAGCCGAATAAGATGTTCCGGAACATCAAATACGGGAATTATCAGGCAGCAATGGATCTCGGTCTCATGGATTGCAAGGAATGTGGCTGCTGCGCTTATACCTGTCCATCGCATCTGCCACTGGTCCAAGGTTTCAAGCTAGGTAAGAAAATGGGGAGGAAGAAGAAATGAAGACAGTAAGAACCAGCCCTCATATCCATGGTCCGCTGAGAACGGACAAGGCTATGCTTTTCGTTGTCATAGCTCTTCTTCCTGCTGCTATCTGGGGTGTGATCGCCTTTGGCTTCAGCGCTCTGATAGTTCTTCTTGTTTCCATAGCATCTTCGGTCCTTGTCGAGTATCTCTTGGGCCTTGTATCCAAGGAATTCACTCTCAAGGATTATTCGGCAATCGTAACTGGTCTTCTGGTTGGTATGAATATGCCGCCTCATGTACCTCTTTATGTTCCTGTAATTGCTTCAGCTTTCGCTATCGCTGTTGTCAAATGGACATTCGGAGGTCTCGGATGCAACTGGATGAATCCAGCTCTTGCGGGAAGAGTCTTTGTTTTCTTCTCATTCACGTCGCAGATGAGTTCTTTCACGCTGCCGCGCTGGATGCTTGTTGATGGTATTTCATCAGCAACTCCGCTCTCTGCTATGAAGACAGCTGTTACAGCTGGAGCTGCAGGAAAGAGCTCAGAGCTTCTGCAGGGTGTTATCCCGACAACGGGTATTGCTGAATCTGTTGCTTCAAAGCTTGGCATCTCCCCTTATGCTGTTGATGCGTTCCTAGGTAATGCGGGCGGCTGTATCGGAGAGGTTTCAGCACTGCTTCTGCTTGTGGGTGGTATCTTCCTTCTGTGCAAGGGAATCATCACATGGAGAATTCCTGTTGTATATATCGGTTCCTTTGCTATCCTCTCATGGATTTTCGGTGGAATCCCTTATGGTCAGGGTGCTTTCCATGGTGAAGTATTGCTGCCGATCTTCTCCGGTGGTCTGATGCTAGGTGCGTTTTTCATGGCAACGGACTGGGTTACAACGCCTACAACGCCGATAGGTGAGATGATCTTTGCCTTCGGATGCGGTTTCTTCACATTCCTCATCCGCTATTTCGGATCTCTTCCTGAAGGTGTCTCTCTGGCAATAATAATGATGAATATCATAAGCCCGACTATTGACCGCTTTGTGCGTGTCAGGCCATTTGGCTATGTGAAGGAAGTGAAAGAGAAGAAAGGGAAGGAGGTGAAGGCATGACAAGATATATAAAGACAGCTGTCATTCTCTTCCTGATCTGTGCAGTCTGTACGGCACTTTGTGCTCTTATCAATGAAATAACTGCTCCTCGTATCGCCGCAAATGTCGAAAGCGATAGGATTACAGCCCTGGAGGATGTCTCTGCAGGCCTCACAATCGGTGAGCAGTATGATGTAGGGGATGGCAGTATCAATTACTATATTCCTCTCAGTGATGGCAATGGCATTGCTGGCTATATCGTAGAGATGTCCACCTCTGGCTATGGCGGCGCAATGACTGTTATTGCATCTTACGCTACGGATGGATCTGTGCTTGAAGCGAAGATGATGGCTAATTCTGAGACTCCGGGTCTGGGCAAGAAAGCAGAAGAGGCCTGGTATATGGAGATGTTCAAAGGTCTGGGTGGTGAGCAGCCGCTTCCTGCAGCTAAGTCTGATCTCAGTGCTGAGGACAATGCTGCAGTCTCGGGTGCATCGATCACGTTCTCAGGAGTCTCATCTGCCTTGATAAATGGCTCTCAATTCGTCAAGGGACTTGGAGGTGCTGTATGAGCCATATGAAGGAACTTACAAAGGGTATCTTCAAGGAGAACCCTACATTCATCATCATGCTTGGCATGTGTCCGACGCTGGGTGTATCAACTCAGGTTTCCAATGCCATTGGCATGGGAGCAAGCGTTATTTTCGTTCTGACATGTTCGAATATCTTCATTTCTCTTCTGAGAAAGGTCATTCCTGATTCAGTCCGTATACCGTGCTACATTGTCATCATTGCATCGTTTGTTACGATTGTAGAGATGGTTCTGCATGCTTTTGTACCTTCTGTTTATGAAGCACTTGGTGTTTACCTGCCGCTTATAGTCGTCAACTGTATCATTCTCGGCCGTGCTGAGGCTTTTGCCGGAAAGAATGGTGTGCTTGACAGTGCTCTTGATGGAATCGGTATGGGAATTGGCTTTACGCTCTCCCTTTCTCTGATAGCGCTGATCCGTGAGATTCTCGGAGCTGGTACCATTACGCTGTTCCCTATCGGATCATTTGATGGTGTGATTACTCTTCCGGGTCTTTCCTCATCTCCTGTCAGGGTCATGACGCTCGCAGCCGGTGCTCTTCTGCTGATGGGATATCTCAAAGCTTTCTTCCAGTGGAAGACATCACGTTCACAGGGAGGTAAGGCATGAGCTATTTAGGAATTGTCATTACATATGTCTTCATCCAGAACTTCATTCTCGTCCAGTTCATGGGTCTCTGTCCGTTTATCGGTGTATCCAAGAACAGCGAGAGTGCAATCGGAATGGGTGTTGCTGTAACATTCGTTACTGCTATCACATCCGCTGTCTGCTGGGGAGTAAGCCATCTGCTGCTTACTCCGTTCGGGCTGGATTATCTGCAGACGATTGCTTACATCCTTGTTATCGCAGCGCTTGTGCAGCTTGTTGAGATGGTTATCAGAAAGATGAGCCCTGGACTATATCAGGCACTTGGAATCTATCTTCCTCTCATTACTACCAACTGTGCTGTTCTTGGTATTGCTGTCATCAATGCAGATAATGGTTATAACCTCCTTGAAAGCTTTGTAGCTGGCCTTAGTGCCGGACTGGGCTTTACGATGGCTATCATTCTGATGAGTAATATCAGGGAAAAGCTGGAGATGACCCCTGTCAGGAAAGTCTTCCGCGGGGTGCCTATCGCATTCATTTCAGCAGGACTCATGGCACTGGCATTCATGATGTTCGATAAGAGCCTGCTTACGAATCTTGGTCTTGTATGAGGAGGAAGAGATGTCTGTAGTAATCGCTTTCCTGATTGTCGGTATACTCGGTCTCATCCTTGGCTTCGGTCTGGCTGTTGCAGAGAAGAAGCTGGCTGTTGAGAAAGATCCAAAGCTTGTGGCTCTTGAGAGTTCGATGCCTGGTGCTAATTGTGGCGGATGTGGTTTCGCAGGCTGTCAGGCATATGCGGAAGCCGTCTTCAATGGTACGGCTGCTCCTGGCCTCTGCTCTCCCGGAGGAGAAGCTCTTGCAAGGAAAATGGGTGAGATTCTCGGCGTTGAAGTAGAGCTGAAGGAGAAAATGACAGCTTTTGTCTTCTGCCGCGGTGGCAGTGAAGTCACAAAGACTGATTACATCTACAAAGGTATGGCAGATTGTAATGCTGCGGCACTGCTGCAGGGCGGGCCTTCAGGCTGTAAGGAGGGATGCCTTCACCTTGGTTCCTGCATTTCCGTCTGCCCTGTCGGGGCTATCGGACGCGATGAGAAGGGAAACATCGTTGTTGATAAAGAGAAATGCATAGCTTGCGGTAAGTGTGTCTCTGTCTGTCCGAATCATGTCATCAAGCTCATACCATATTCTCTTGAATGGGTATGTGCATGCAACAACCATGAGCCAGGTGGAAAAGTACGGAAGACTTGCCAGGTCGGTTGTATAGGCTGTAAGATGTGCGAGACGAAGGTTGATGGAAGCCCGTTTGCCGTTGAAGCTTTTCTTTCGTCAAATGACTGGAATAAGGATCAGAGCACAGCAGAGAAGGCAGCAGAGATCTGTCCTCAGAAGTGTATCGTGAGAAGGAGCTAGCTTGAGGATTGCACTGGGCATCTATACTGAAATTTCATCATCATCTCCTCTGAAAGCTTTCTCGCGAGCTTCGGAGCTTGTATATAAGCCCGTGCTTTCCCATATGTATAATAATCCGGGGACGAAACTCTCTTTTTATCAGAGCGCGGCGATGATAAAATATCTCGCTGCAGTCTCCCCGGAAGTCAATATGCTCATTGCCTCATTGGCAAAAAGAGGAGACTTGGAGCTTGTAACTGGTACCTATAGCCAGGCTATCCTTTCCCTTAATCCTCCTAAAGACAGGTCGTTGCAGATTGAGCGGATGACGACTCTCATCAGACGATATTATGGAGTAAGGGCTACTTCCTGTTTCTTCTATGGACAGATCTGGTCACCGTCATTTATTCATAGTCTTCGCAATACTGGGATTTCCAGTGTTGTGATTTCTTCATACAAAGCAACATCACGTGATTTAGTCGATTCATCATCCTTTGTCATGAATGAGCTGGGGAAGAAGGTCGATGTCAAAGTAATCTCGGATCGTGTATCCCAGCTTGTTTCCCGCTATGCACAGGGGGAAGCGGCATTGAACGATGTTCTTTCATCTCTTGAGAATTTCATATCTGAAGACGGCGATGATGAAGTCTTCTTTCTCAATATCGATCAGATGCTGGAAGGTTCTGCCAGAGCTGGAGATGACGAGACTTTGTCCGGTTTTCTTCCTTCTCTGCTTGAGAAGCTCGGGTCTGGGGTTGTTCTGCTATCATCTGTGAAGGCAGAGAAGCCTGGTTATCTCGATAGTGGCTGGTATGGCAGGGATGCATATGCCCAGGGGCTTCATTCTTTTAATGATATTTTTGTACGCAATGAGAATTTCCGTTATCTTCTCAACCGTTATACAGCACTTTCGGAAACTGTATCCGGTTTCAAGAAGGACAAAAGCGTGCGCCGCCTGGCCGAGAGTGAACTCTTTCATATCTCAATAGGGCCGCTGTTTATCCATGATGCTGAATGTACTCCGATGAGACTTCAGGAGCGCAGGCTTTTCTGGAAAGCCATTACAGAGTGCGAGAGATTCATAGGTGAAGCTGATCCTTCAGCCTTGAGGTCAGAATATGATTTTGAGGAAATAGGAGAGAATGACTACATTGCACGAAATAAGCTCTTTACTGTTGTCTTTTCCCCTCGCGGTGGTGCTGTTGCGGAACTTTGCTATAAGCCTCTGGCCGTCAATATTCTCGATACTCGTGTTCCTTTTGATAAATCCTTCCCGCATGTTCCGATCAATAAGTCGTTCTCGGATAGAATCATGACAGAAAGGGGAGAGGTTCGTCTCGACAGAGAGCTTTTTGATTCCGAGGTCCTGTCCAGAAACAGAGGAGAGTATCAGTTTGCTTATTCTTCTGGAAGTTTTTCTGTGATGAAGCACTTCAAGCTGCGTCAGCAGACTCTGGTAATGGAGACAACAATTCTGCCTTGCATGGATATGGATGGCGAGTATGTGATTGATGTGTTTACATCGCTTTCCGATATGGTTCTGGGTTCATTTGACCAGCGTAAGCAGATGATGGTTGGAAGCCTTGATGATGTAAGGACCGTAAAGTATACTGAGTCGCAGTCAGGTCTGAATCTCTCGTTCTCTTCAACAGAGTCATTCAGTGTCTCTGAAGAGCGTATCAGACAGACACAGAATACATCGATCGGTATTGAATCGTTTGAGCTCTACACGCGGCTTTCGTTCTCATTTCCTCTCTCTCAGAGGGCAAATGATGCGAAGACATACCGCTTCATATTGCGCTTGAGCGACAGCCGGAAGGACAGGGAGTGATATGTTTATAGAAAATCGTTCAAAGTTCGAGGATATCAAGGAAGAAGCCTATACTGTATGGAGGCGTCTTTGAAGAGGCCGGGACTGAAAACAAGATAAAAGAAATCGAGGAGAAGACATCTGCTCCTGATTTCTGGAATGACAGTGCTAATGCTGAAAAGACCTTCCAGGAGCTCAATATGCTCAAGGATGGATACTATCCATGGAAGGAGCTTATCGGAGAAATCAATGACATCGAGGAACTGATGGAACTCTATCAGGGTGAGGATGATGAATCCCTGTCCAAGGAGATTTCTGAGCAGATTGATAAGCTTGATGAACGTTTCAAGCCGCTTCGTCTGAAAACCCTCCTCGATGGCAAGAATGATAAGAACAATGTCTTCTTGACAATCCACTCAGGTGCAGGTGGAAATGAGGCTTCTGACTGGACCCAGATGCTGATGAGAATGTATACGCGCTGGGCAGAACGCCATGGTTTTAAGTGCGAGGTTCTGGATCTGCAGGAAGATGAAGGAGGCATCAAGAGTGTCTCTCTGAAGATCAATGGCCCCTATGCATTCGGCTATCTCAAGGGTGAAGCAGGAATTCATCGTCTTGTGCGTATCTCCCCGTTCGATGCTGCTAAGAGGCGCCATACATCTTTTGCTTCTGTCTATGCTTCTCCTGAGGTCGATGATGATATCGAGATTGAGCTTAAGCCAGAGGATTACAGGCTTGATACTTATCGTGCAGGTGGTGCAGGCGGCCAGCATGTCAATAAGACAGACAGTGCCGTCAGAATCACGCACTATGCTACAGGCATTGTTGTCCAGTGCCAGAATGAGCGAAGCCAGTATATGAATAAGGATGTTGCCTTCAAAATGCTTCGCTCACGCCTCTACGAGTATTATCAGAAGAAGAGAGAAGAGGAACACCAGAAGGATGCTATCGCAAAGAAGGACATCTCCTGGGGTAATCAGATAAGAAGCTATGTATTCCAGCCTTATACGCTTGTCAAAGACCACCGCACGAGCTGTCAGACAGGAAACATCAGCGCTGTAATGGATGGCGAGATTGATGATTTCATCGAAAGCTATCTCCACTTTCAGAAAGAAGCTTAATCTGCTTCTGCTATTGCTTATGCTGCCTCTGTCGCTTTATGCGGCAGAGCTTAGGGTTGCATATATATCGGATGATGATGGTTATGCATCAATTATTTCCGATGTCCTTTCTGTTCTTTCTGGTGAAGTAACGTCGGAAAAGACTATTTCCTCTTATTGGGAAGAACAGGAAAAGAGAGAGGAAAGAGCCAGAGAAGGGCAGGAATCATCTCTGAGAACGAAAGAGGATTTCCAGGCCCTTGAGAAGTTCATGAAAGAGGATGCTGGGAGCATGAAAGAGGAGAGCCTTGTTCCTGTCATTGTCTCTCCATCTTTTTCCGATGAAGAGAGGGCATTTCTCTTATCTGGCGATAAGGATGCCTTCTCCTATCTGATGATGAGGGAAAATCTTTCACTGCTGATTGCAGCTTCACAGCGTGAAGATGGTCTGATGAGTGAAAGCAATGTCTTTATCAATGGTGAGAAGGCTTATAGCAATCTCTATGTTTCATCTGATGAGGATGGCGAATTCCACTTGCTCCTCTCTGCCCTTCTCCCTTATTTCAGGGATGATAATGCGGCTGTTGTCACTCTCCGTGTTCCTGGAACAGTCTCCGTTACTGTCGATGGGGAGACTGTGACACCTGTCCGTTCAACGATTGTACTGGAGAAAGGGGAGCATGATCTGTGTTTTACTTCACCAGTCTATGAGACGTTGGAAGAGACAGTGGATATTGCTGATGGAAGTATCATCGAACCAGAGCTTACAGAAGCTCCGGGAAAGCCGATGTTCATCTCCACGCTTCCATATGATGCTGAGATTTATTATCAGGGAATGAGAATAGACAGCCATTTCATCGAGGAGGCAGATGTCCCGTTCCAGCTTACAGCCATTTCTGATGGCTTTTCTGCTCTCTCTGTCCAGTCAAGATTGCCGATGAGCAGAATCAATATGGATCTCAAACCAGGCTGGATGGATGGAGTGAATGTTGTCGAGAATGCAAAGGACAGATTCTATACGAATCTTTTATCTACTATGATAAGCTTCGGTTGTTTCGTTGCAGCCCAGTCTTTGTCAGGAATATATGCAGATGCAGGTCTTGCTCCTGCCGTCACGCTTATGGCAGGTGTAAGCGTTGTCGGACTTGTAGAGCTTCTTGATTCAATGTTCGGGTATTATCAAGCGGCGAAGCTGGGACTTTAGGAGGTTGTATGTTCTTTAAGAAATTTGCAGATAAACTTAAGACTCTTTTCGGCGGAAGAAAGATTGACGAGTCTTTTTTTGAGGAACTTGAAGATACTCTGATAGAAGGGGATCTGGGGGCAAGACTTACTGATGAGATTGTCCAGGAGCTGAGGGATGTTGCGAAGAAAGAGAAGCTTTCAGAGGCTTCTGAGCTGCAGCAGAAGATGAAGGAGATTCTTTCAAGATATATCCAGCCATATACTGCTGTACCTGAAAAAGGTGTCATCAATGTTTATATGATTCTTGGTGTCAATGGTGTCGGAAAGACTACATCCATTGCCAAGATGGCAAAATATTACACAAAAGAAGGCTATAAGGTTCTTCTTGCAGCTGGTGATACGTTCCGTGCTGCAGCTGTAGATCAGCTCGATATCCATGCACAGCGGCTTGATATGAGAATCGTCAAGCAGCAGATGGGTTCGGATCCTGGAGCTGTAATCTATGATGCAATCTCTTCAGCTCTTGCCCATGGA
>CALXLB010000047.1 GCA_944389085.1 uncultured Spirochaetaceae bacterium | reverse complement strand
GTCACGTCCCTGTCTGTGTGTTTCGTCTATTCTGCTTCTTCTCTCTTTTTGACGTCTGTCCCGTCTTTCGTCCCTTCTCTCCTCTTCCCTCTTGTCTGGGCGACTCTCTTCCGTCTCTCTCTCCAGACCATCAAGTGTCAGTCTTTCTGCTTTCTCTTCGTCCATTTCACTTCTCTTTCTTGCGGCGTATCGATAATCAATTTCCTTCATTTCCGCCGTCTTCTTCAACATCCACACTCTCAAGCCGCTTCGCCTAGCGGAAAAGCCCTGAGCACGGACCTCTTCTGTAATCTCAAGCGCCTTCCAATATGGCTTGAGAAAATTCTTTGCGAATCTGAAATCTTTCAGATTCTCACTGAATATCACAACGCCACCAGCAGTGAGTATCCTGCTGATACGCGACAGATAGACAGTATAATCCTTCTGCACATCGAAATCTCCTGCTTTATGGGAATTCGAGAATGCAGGGGGATCAAATATGACTATATCATAGCGTTCACCACGCTTATAAGCCTCTTCAAGGTAAGTAGCAGCATCCGATTGCACTGCAGGGTACTTACTTTCATCCAGAAAACCATTCTGCTCCAGATTCTTCTTGGCCCATGCTGTATAGACATTGGAAAGATCAACAGAGACAACTGTATCAGCACCACCTGCAGCAGCATATACAGAGAAGGAACCTGTATACGAGAAGAGATTGAGAACCTTCATGCCACGGGAGATTGCCATGACCCTTACCCTCGTCTCTGCCTGATCAAGGAAAAGCCCCGTATCTGTATATGTCATCAGCTCAGTCTCAAAAAGAAGGCCATTCTCTTTTACAGAGACCCTTAATGACTCTTCTCCCTTCTCGTGCTGCTCCCGGCCTTCCCTCTTCTTCCTTTCTTTCCATATGATTCTGGAGTTCTCAACATAAAGAAAACGGGATATCAGATCCTCTGTGACAGTCTTGTCCTCATCTGTAAACCCATCATTGCTATAATCTGTAACAAGTGCATAGGCCCCATAGAAATCAATAGTGACAGGAAATGCCTGTAAATTCCTGTCATAGACTCTTACGCACGTGGAATCTGTACTCTTCATCCACCTGTGTCCTTCGAGGGCACCATGCTTCAGAAGCTTGGAGAAATCCTTCTTCTCAAATTCTTGCATAGCCATGGTATGTTATCCTAAGGAGGGGAAAATGACCAGAGGGTTTTTCCTTGTTCCCAACGATGGAGATAATATACAATAGCTCTATGGAACTAGATAGCAAAGATACTGTTGAATTTCTCAAGGAGCGTGAGGAAAAGCTTGGCAATCCTCTGCTTTTCAGAACATACAGCACGTGGTTCGCGAAACTTGGTGGAGAACGCAGGGACTGGGGGGTCTTTCTCTACTCCGATGGAAGGACTATGGTATATGAAGACTTCGACCGTGAACCTACACTCTTAGGTATACCTATCAGAAGAAAAAACAAAGAGAAATATGTCAAACTGGAGGCTTCCTTTCCGGTGGCTTCCATAAAAGGAATTGATCTTGTAACACGTACTGCAGCAGAATCATCAATGAAGATGGGAAAGGATCTGACAAAAAGCGCTAATGCATTCGACAGATTATTCCGCAAGACTGTTTCCAGGATCACACTCTCAGATGGAACTGTATTTTTCATGGAACTGATGGATCATAAAGAATTCATAAAGCTTATCAAGGATTTTCAGAAGGAGGAGCAATGAGCGCTTTCAAAGCCTATGACATAAGAGGCATCTACGGCAAAGATATCAATGAAGAACTGGCATACAGGATTGGTTATTTCCTGCCACAGTTATTAGAGACGGATTATGTGGTAGTCGGAAGGGACATCAGGCTATCATCTCCATCACTGCATGATGCACTGGTGAAAGGAATCACTGACAGCGGTGCTGATGTCTGGGATCTGGGACTTTCCACCACGCCGATGGTCTACTTTGCAACAGCATTCCTCAAAGCAGATGCTTCAGTACAGATCACAGCTTCCCATAATCCGAAAGAATACAATGGCTTCAAGATCAGCCGCCGCGGTGCACTTCCTGTTGGAGGCGACTCAGGGCTGAAAGATCTGGAAAAGCTTGTTGAGAATGAAGCAATAGCAGTCAAGGATGAAAAAGGGATAATAAAAGACTATTCACACATCAGAGATGAATACATAGCTTTCCTCAAGCCATTTGCCGCAGGACTGGAATCACTCAAAGTCTCCATAGACTGTTCTTCAGGCATGTCATCATTGCTGATCAAAGACATATTAAGTTCTGTGGACTGCCATTACATCAATGACACGTTTGATGGTTCATTCCCTGCTCACGAACCTAACCCGCTGGAGGAAAAGAACTGCGCACAGATCAAAGAGGAAACCGTAAGGAATTCCTCAGATGCCGGTGTAATCTATGACGGAGATGCCGACCGCGTCATGTTCATTGATGAGAAAGGCTCATTCATCCAGCCAGATTACATCACCGCTGTCATTGGAAAGTACTACGCTTCAAAAGGCAGAGTCGGCAACGCTCTTGAGGATATAAGAACATCACGCTCCACAACTGAGTATCTTGAAAGTCTGGGCTTCAAAGTCACGACATGGAAAGTCGGACATGCATACGCAAAGCTGAAAATCAGGGAAATAGATGGAATCTTCGGTGGCGAGCTGGCAGGACATTATTATTTCAAGGATTTCTTCTGCTGTGACAGCGGTATACTTGCCTCGCTCCTTGTACTATCAGTAGTAAAGGATCTGAAAGCTGAAGGAAAATCCTTCTCATCCCTCATTTCTTCCATAGTGAAATATGCAAATTCAGGAGAGATAAACTTCCGTCTTGAAAATAAAGATGATGCAATCAAAGCTCTCTATGAAAGATTCGTCGGAAATGATAATCCGACCACAGTCATGGATTTCGATGGATACAGAATCGAATTTCCTGAGTGGTGGTTCAACGTGAGGAAATCAAATACCGAACCATATCTGAGAATAGTGGCAGAAGCACAGGATAAAGCTCTTCTTGATGAAAAGCTGGAAGAAATCAAGTCAATAATAGCGAAATTCAGCTGATATAATGATAAGATAAGTGCGGAGGTCTTAATGAAAGTTCTTCTTTTTGGCGGTGCCGGATACATCGGCACACACGTAGCAATGGCTTTCCTCGACAGAGGGGACACTGTAGGTATCTATGACAACCTTTCCACAGGACTGAGAAGCAATGTTCCTGAGGGGGCGGAATTCTATGAAGGCGATATCCTCGACAGAGCAAGAGTAAGCGAAGTCCTCTCAAAGGGCTGGGATGCTGCTGTACATCTTGCAGCATTCAAAGCTGCAGGCGAATCAATGGTCAAGCCTGAGAAATACAGTGAGAATAATATTACAGGATCCCTCATCATCATGACCGAATGTGAGCAGCATGGCTGTATGAATTTCATCCTCTCCTCCTCTGCTGCAACCTATGGAGAACCACAGTATCTTCCTATCGATGAGAAACATCCTAATAAACCAGAAAATTATTATGGATATACAAAGTACTGCATTGAAGAAAACCTCAAATGGTACTCAAAGCTCCGCGGCATGCACTTTGCTGCTTTGAGATACTTCAATGCTGCAGGCTATGATGTTGATGGCAGAATGCTGGGACTGGAAAGAAATCCTGCAAACCTCATTCCTGTAATCATGGAATGTGCAGCTGGAATGAGAAAAGATGTACATATCTTCGGTACTGATTATGATACTCCAGATGGAACATGTATCCGGGACTATGTCCATGTATCTGATCTGGCAGATGCACATGTAGCAGCTGCAGATTATCTCATCAAGAACAAAGAAGACCTGATTGTCAATCTTGGTTCTGAGACAGGATTATCTGTAAGAGAAATCGTTGAGACAGCACGCCGTGTCACCGGCCAGCCTATTCCATCTGTCGACAGTCCAAGACGTCCAGGAGACCCTGCAAAGCTTGTCGCCTCTTCCACTCTTGCCCATGAGAAACTTGGCTGGAGTGCAAAGCGTTCGGATGCAGAAACCCTTATCTCCTCAACATGGCGTGTCTATCAGGCCAACGTGAAGAAATGATTCTCACCGGGGAGGGCAAAACCTCCCCATATTTTTCCTTTATGATTAAAAATTCTGCCAAATTTCAGAATACATATTTTTATGTATTCATAAAATTTCAGCACGCAATTTCATGAATATATAAATTTTTCTAACAAATCATTACAAGACATTGAAATAATCAATACAAGTCATTATATTCTCAACGGAGACATTATGGAAAATCTCGATTTTGATTACATCATTTATGATTACGGAACGAAAGACTCTGCCAAATCCAAAGAGCTTTTCTCTATCGACAACGTTATGAAAGCCAGGAAATTCCACCGGGAAATACCTGGTTACAAGATGACTCCGCTCAGAGCACTTCCAAACCTTGCTCAGATGCTTGGACTTGGCGGTATCTTCATCAAGGATGAAGCACAGCGTCTCACACTCAACTCATTCAAGGTACTTGGGGGATCATATGCTGTATCAAGATACATACAGAAAATACTGGGACTCAGCGATGAAGAGACAACATATGAGTATCTGACATCAGATGAATGCCATAAGAAGCTTGGCAACCTGACATTCGCAGCAGCCACAGACGGGAACCATGGCAGAGGTATTGCATGGGCTTCAATGAAACTTGGCCTGCCATGTGTCATCTATGTTCACAAAGAGACATCACAGGCCAGAATAGATGCAATCAGGGGATATGGTGCAAAGGTTGAAATCATCGAAGGGAACTATGATGATGCTGTAAGGAAAATGGCCGAAGATGCAAAGACAAACAACTGGACAGTCATCAGTGACACATCCTGGCCAGGATATACAGAAATACCTACATGGATCATGCAGGGGTACACAACTCTGATGATTGAAGCCCAGGAACAGCTCCTGGGGGTAGGACTTTCAAGACCGACACATGTAATCGTGCAGGCCGGCGTTGGAGCAATGGCAGCTTCTGTCATCGGATTCTACACAGCGCTCTTCCCGGATAACCCTCCGATTTTCATCGTAGTTGAACCTGATAAAGCCGCATGTGTCTTTGAATCCATCAAAGCTAGAGATGGCAAGTGCCATAGCGTCAAGGGAGATCTTGATACAATCATGGCAGGTCTTGCTTGCGGAGACCCATCTCCAATCGCTTTTGAAATCCTTGAGCATACTGCAGACTTCTTCCTTTCAATCCCTGATTACATAGCAGCCCGTGGCATGAGAATCCTCTCCTGCCCTCTGCATGGAGATCCATTCGTGATTTCAGGCGAATCAGGAGCCGCTCCTCTTGGAGCACTCTACTCCATCATGACTGACAAAGGCGCAAAGGACCTGAGAGAAAAGATGAAGCTTGACGAGAATGCTCTTGTATTCATGGTCAACACCGAAGGAAACACAGATCCAAAGCACTTCAGACAGATTATCTGGGATGGACTTGATCCTGTTCCGCGCGAATTCAGAACCAGAAAATAATCCAAATTCATATTTTGCGATTATGTCCATGCCGCAAAAAGCATGGGCATAATTAATGGCGAAGAGACCTTTCAAATGCATGATTAACAATGTTCTCAGGAAGACAGTACTCCTTTAACACTATGGTTTTAGCGAAGTAAGAGGAAGAACATATACACCATCGGGACGTTTTAATGGCATCGGCGCAGTACCAGAAACAACAGCAAGGAAAGAAGGTTTTCTTTCTAGTTTATCTGCAATCTTCAACAGATTCTTAGCAGCGGAATCCACTGCATATTCGTATCCAAGCTTTATTTCGATTAGTGCATATCTACCATCATCGAATTCCAGCACCGCATCTGTTTCGTCATTATCATAATCCTGATAATGATACAGATTACCTCCAAGTGATTCCGCGTAAACACGCAAATCGTGTACTGCAAGACTTTCAAACAGGAAACCGAGAAACTGCAAATCCTTGCTAAGATTTTTCTCAGTAGCTCCAATAATCGCAGCAGGAAGAGACGGGTCACAGAAATGACGTTTGACTCCCATTTTAAGTCTTGCCCGCGAACGGAAAAGAGGAGAAAACGCCTCCTGATTTTCAACAAGGAAAAGATCTGCCAGTATATCCAGATATCCTACGACTGTTTCTTCATCAAGACTTTTGCCATTGATTGAAGCATCCTTTGCCAACGTTGATATCGAGCAGACAGTACTTTCATTGCGAGCAAGAGAATGAAGAACACGTTTGAATTTTGTACGATTAATACGCGCATCATCAAGAATCTTATCAAGTTCTATCGTATTAATACGGTCTATATAATCTTTTGGAAGCAATGATACATCGGGTACATCCAGATTACCGGGCCACCCACCTCTTACAATGAAATGTATAATCTCTGCGAGCGTGATTTTCCTCATCTGACCGCTTACATCCACTCCATCAAAAAGCGAACACAAAGAAACATCCCCAGAGGAATCCCCTGTTTCAAACAAAGTCATTGTAGGCATTTTCAGAATCGCTATCCGCCCGGCCCCGCTATGCTTTATGATTTCTCTTGCATTTTTAGTCTTTCTTGGAGGTAACGATGAACCTGATAAGAGATAAATTCCCTTCTCACCATGGCTAGTATCAACATCAGCTCGTACCATATCCCAGACCTCAGGCATAAGCTGCCATTCATCAATTAAACGCGGTTTTTCACCTGTGAAAACTATTGATGAATCCAGCCTTGCAAGTTCCAGCGGGTCACTTTCACCAGGCTTTCTTGTAAAACAGAAAGCACTTTTAGCCCGCTGTTCACAAGTCATAGTCTTTCCACTCCATTTAGGACCTGCAACCAATACCGCTCCGGCTGTCGCTAACCAGATATCTAATTTGTCATCAATAAGTCTGGGAAGATATTCAGTCATATCAACAGCATATCATCGGAAATCAAAACCGGCAAGATTCGGAAATCAAAACCGGCAAGATTCGGAAATCAAAACCGGCAAGATTCGGAAATCAAAACCGGCAAGATTCGGAAATTAAAACCGGCAAGATTCGGAAATTAAAACCGGCAAGATTCGGAAGCTAAAATCGGTAAGATCTGAAAACCAAAACCGGTAAGATTCGGAACTTAAAAAGGGCCATCTAGTTTCCCAGATGACCCAAAATACACAATCCAATAAAGGAGAAAGATTGTCTTCTTCAGCTTCTGCCTTCAAGCGCATGAACCAAGGACACTGCCATTTCCATACAAGGAACGCTTACACCAAGCTCATGAGCCTTTGCAACTACTGCCCCTGAGATTGTATCAACCTCGGTTCGACGTGAGTTCTTTATATCCATCATGATACTTGTGTAGCCACCTTTGTTGTTTTCACTTGTAGTGATGACTTTCTTCACAACTTCATCGAGAGCAAAGCCCAGTCCCATTGCATTAGCTACACTTACAGTTTCATTTATAAGCTTCAGACAGAGTTCCTTAGCATTCTCATTTGCAGAGATATAATGCATATCGCACTGCAGAATTGCTGTCAGCACAGATAGCGAGGCATTGGTCATCAGCTTATCCCAGATCAGACGCTGGATGTTGGAATGGATTCTCACATCAAAGCCTGATTTATCAAAGCTGTCTTTTATATCATGCAGAATCTTTCCATCTTCACCTGAAAGAAGCCCGATGTTCGTTACACCCTTGCCTCCATGATGGACACAAGCGAGTGAAAGCACGGCACCATTATCTTCCGTCGTTCCAATGATTATATGGTCTTTATCAACATACTGACTGAGCAGACGCTCATGTCCCGCTCCATTCTGGAGTGTCATGAGATATGTATCAGGACCTATGACAGATTTTACACCATCAAGAGCACTCTTCGAATAAAGCGACTTTGTAAAGAGGATGATGAGATCAGCATTGTCAGAGGCAGAGACATGCACCTCAGCCTTTGGCTTATAAAGCTTATTCTCTCCATTCTCTTCCAGTATGAGACCATCCTGATTGATTTTCTCTACAAGAGCTGTATTAGTATCAATCAGAGTAACATCATTGCATAAACTCAGATGGCCGCCATAGATGCTACCCATGGCGCCGGCACCAATAACGATAATCTTCACTTGTGTCCTATCCTTGCTTAGTCAGAGAATTCAGAAAGTCCTTCAATTGCATATGCCCTTACAGGACATGAATCAAGTCCCAGGATCGGGAGCGGTGCATAGCTCATGAAGAATACATCCTTCTCAAGCTTGTCCAGATTCTTCAGAACCTCAAGGAAAACAATGTTCTCAGCCAGAAGAATATCATGGAAAGGCTTTACATCTTCATTGCAGTTCTCAATTGAGACACCATCGCCGAATCCAACACACTTTGCCTTGTGATCCTTGAACCACTGAGCTGTCTCACCATTGACAAAGAGTCTCTTATCTTCTGCTGTATTTGTCTTCGGTGTGAATGGAGCAAGCTTATGAGGGCTGTCGATGATGACAATTGTTCCATCCTTCATCTTCGGTCCGCAGTACTTATCGAGCATTGCAGCTGTGATATGAGAATTCGGAGCCTCATCGATATTGACGTAAAGAGCACGACCGAAGAATGTTGTCAGCGGAAGCTCTGCTACGCTTGGCCAGTTATCATCATGATGATACGGACACTCACAGTGTGTTCCAAGATGGCTTGTGAGATCCATGATTGTATGGAAATCAGGAATCGGTCCACCAGTATTGAATCTATAAAGATGGCATCTTCTTGTTTCTGTCTTCGGATCAAGACCTTTTGTCAGATCCACTATTCTCAGGTTACCCATTGTGTAAACACAATCCATAAATACCTCCAGGTAAAAGTTATTGCAATCGATTGCAATAACCTGATTCCATTATTTTCCCCTAAAGGGAGACTGTCAAGAAAAACTTTTGATTACGAGTAGATTATTAAAGCAATAATCTCCAAAGGCTCTGAACCTTTATTGTTGATACCATGCCCAGTACCGCTTGGTGTGAATGTCACATCACCAGCACTGATTGTTGTGATAGTTCCATTGTCATTGTACTCAGCACTGCCGGAAACAACATAATAGATCTCTGTATCTCCATTGTGTACATGATAGCCAATGCCAGAACCTGGAGCTACAGTAGTATGGGCAAATACCCTTCCCTTACCATTGAGTTCAGCATCTGAGTTGATCAGATTCCTTACGGTAATGAATCCATCAGCACCGAATTTATGCTCGATTCTCTCTACAGTCTTCTCATCAGATTTCCTTACCATCTCATACTCCTTCCACTGGTACTTTAAGTACGATTTTCTTAACAGGTTCGTTGTTATCGACTTTGACTCTTGGCTTATGAACATCTTCCGGTCCCAGAACAATGAAATCACCAGGCAGAAGAAGAACAGAAGAATATTTCTCTGTCTCATTATAGAAGGTGATATCATTGTCCACGCTGTATGGGGTTTTGACTGTCAGCCCATCTCTCTTGCAGACCAGGCAATATTCCTTTCCTTCGATAACATACTGGACATCGATAAGCTTCTCATGGCTTTCGAAAGAACCATCTTCTGCATTGATAGAATCATAATGCTGAACAGAAGCCCTTACTCCGTTATCAAGATCAATCCAGCCCTCTTCAAGCTCTGCCAGATCCTTACGCTTGAGAAACTCGAAAGCCGTCTTGAATGCAGGAGAAGTGAAATCATGCAAACTCTCCTTTCCGATTTCTGTACTGAACATAAGCCCTCCTTATATCCCAGGAACTTTCAGGGACATTCCTGATTCTTAATCTTCACCTGATTAAATTCCAATTGAGATTTTATCTGCTTATAGCATCTTATAAATAATAACAGACACACTGTATCTGAAACTACTTCTGAAATAGGCCAGCACCACCAGATCAGCTCTATCCGGTTGAATGATTTCAGGAAATACGCAACTGGCACACGGACAAAGACCATTCGTGACAGTGAAATCAAGAAGGAGTAAATACTATGTCCTGTGGCCTGGAAAAACGCAACAAGCCCAGTCATCAGCCCTGATGTCAGATAGGTAATACCTATAATGCGGAAACATGGAATGCCAACTGCAATCATCTCCGCAGTAGGGCTGAAAGGCTGCATCAGGAGCACCGGGAATACAGAGAATACGAAGAAGCAGAAAACACACCATACTTCAACCATGATCTCTCCGACTTTCAATGTTTTCTTCATCCTGGAAAAATCTTTCTTTCCATAAAAGAAGGAATACATTGTCACAAGACCGGCAGACATTCCTTCAGTAGGCATAAGTGCAATACTCTGGAGTTTTGCATATACGCCGAAAGCCGCATTAGCACTAGCAGAAAAACTTATAAGTATCCTGTTGATAAAATAATTACCGAACGATGATGATATCCCCATAGCAGCAGTTGGAAGCCCTATACGCAATACCATCCCTGCTGTCGCCCAATCAAAACCAGAAGAGTGATTATCTTTGAAGAAAATCAGTTTGTTTTTCTTAAAATTGAAATACAAAGCTGTCAGGGCTGCTGCCAACTGCCCCAGAACAGTCGCATAGGCTGCACCGGCAACACCCATTTCCGGACATCCCAAAAGACCGAAAATCATCACAGGATCAAGAACAACATTGACTATTGTTCCAACTACCTGTGAATACATCATGTAGCGTGTCAAACCTGTAGCCTGCAGCAACCGTTCCGCTGTAATCTGCAAAGCCATTGCAGGACATAATATCATCAGAGGCTGAAGGTACTGGATACCATATGTATTTACTAAGGTATTAGCTGAAGTGGAATTAAAATAATAATCCACCCCAGCAATACCAAAGATTATGAAGATCAGAGAAAAGAAGCCCTGAATCACAAAACCGCTTTTCATGGCGCTCTGGCCATTAGATCTCTTATCGGCCCCGATAGCACGCGAAATCACGGCATTCATACCAGTTGCGATTCCGGTAAAGAATGAAGTTGCAAGATTCTGGACTACAAAAGATATTGAAACAGCCGACAGTGCCTCAGCTCCCAGCCTGGCAATGAAAACACTATCAACAAAATTATACAGTCCCTGAATGAATAATGACATAATGACAGGCCATGCCAGATTGAACAGCATTCTGTGTTCTGGCAAGGCTTGCATGTTGATAATGTTTCTCTCACTTATGGCCATAACAGATCTTATCCGTTTTCCCTTCCCTCGGTAGTTCCGGGCACCTTAAACTCTCTGCGGATTCCAGTAAACTGAGCCTCAAGATCAAACAATTCCTGCATAGGGAATATCTTCAAGGCACTGTGTCCTTTTATTCCATTAGGGAACGCGACCTCGTTGGAAGCGACATTATTCTTGTTTTTCACATTCTCAATGCCATATCTCCACATTGCCTCGAGAGCCACCTTCATCATGTAATGATAAGAAATCATTTTGTATCCCATCGGATATATTTCGTCATTATCAACATCAGGAATACCGTTTATGGAATTCTGATCAGGATAAATCTTCCAGCCCTCGACACGTTCTGCAACAATTTTCGCCAACTCGGTTGAACGCGTTGAACGGCACAGACCGCAGGCCATTGTCGCATGAGCACCTTCTGCAACGGACTTATTCAGGACATCAACACATTCATTCATCTCTTCTTCAGTCTCAAGAAGGCCATTCCATCTGGCAACAACTATGCAATCACTGCCTTCAACAGCCTTCAAAGCTGCTTTGAGAATCGGGTTATACTCATTCCAGCCATCCCCATGTTCGTTTCCAAGAAGAATGCCCTTTGCCCCAGCTTTTACGAACCGCTCTGTAGTATAAAACGCATTCAGAGGTGTATCATATCCAGCTCCTACATCAACCAGACACGGCAATGGTGAAAAACGGCAGATTCTCTCTGCTGCATGAACAACTTCATCAGTTGTAAGCATCGGTTCAAGAACACCAAGGGACTCCCCTAGCTCTCCCCCACTGAGCAAGATAGCCTTTGCCCCGCTCAACTGTGCGGCAAGTGCAGAGCCACAGTCATAAACACATGGCATCATCACACATTCATCGGTAGTTTTAACGAGATCAAGAAAATTATATTCTGCTGACATTATATAGACTCCTTTTTAATATGATTTTTCTCCTTGAAGAAAATGAATAGTATTCCCAGCAAGAGGAAGAAAACCGATCCAACAACGAAAGGTATTCTCTCCCAATCTGTATGCAGGATTATTTTTGAGTATTTCACAGCATATGATGATCCGAAAGAACCAAGTGCACTGATTATTGCTGATACGGAAATACATGCTGCTCTGTAATCTTCATCCAGACCAACGCCAAGAAAGTAATTAACTGCAGGTTGCAAAAGCCCATATCCAAAGCCGAATGTCAGCGAGAATACTGTATAGGAGGCCAGATTATTGCACATCGACAAGGCAATAAAGGAAGCGGCATTTACAAAAAAACCTACAGTCATTGTCCTAGTCCCGATTCTCTTCTGGATCTTATGGAAGCTATAACCACCGAATACACCGATGAGAGTAAAGGCAGAAAGAACCAATGCTGAAACAGAGGAATTACCGTATCCATTATTTATTATGATTCCGGATGTCTGTGTTACATAAGCATAGAACCATAACATATACAGTGCATGAACAATCGCCCAGAAGAAAACATGCCCTGTGAATATCTTCCTGATTTCAAATTTCTTGACTTTCTGCAGGCCTGTCTGGACAGAATACTTAGGTTCAGGAAGACAGATTATCGTAATTATAAGCACCGGTACTATTGCAACATATACAACAAATGGAAGACGCCAGTTCAGATCTCCGAGGAAGCCTCCAAGCAACTGAAATAGAATTGCACCGCAGTTTGTTGCCATACTGTTCCGGCTGAATTGCTTTGAAACCTCATCTCCCTTGAACAAAGACAGTGTCAGGGTATTGGTAATAGGAACAATAAGACCATGTCCTATCCCGAGAATTGCCCTGCCGACAAGAATTTCACCGATATTAGCAGCAAAATATGGAAGGATTCCTCCGATAAAAGAAATTATAAGTCCAAGTACCGTCATTACCCGGAACTTGACAAATCTCCCAAGCAGCAGACCTGTGACAATTGTGAAAGGAACACTTGTCAGAGTATCAAGAGTTGCGATACTTGCAATAGCTTCAGGAGAGGCTTCAGGAAAATTATCCCCTATAACAGCCAATGCAGGAGAAGTAGCACTTGATACAAGTGTCAAAAAAGCAATAGCACAAACCGCAATAACGGCTCTGTTCCTTTCTCTGTCTTCCATATTACCTCCGGAAATTATTTTCTCCTTTCCCTTTTCATTGTTTTATGTGTTTCAGTCAGATAGTTTCCTGCGATATATATCACAGCGTAAAACAGTCCATACTGCCATGCAGGCAGAAAGCTGAATACCAGCGCTGGCGGAATTGCTAAAATAGCTATAAACACCATCAGCACCGGGCAAAAACCATATTCTGTACCTATCGCAAATCCCAAGACGAGCATCGCTACAGGAACAAGCAGCAGAAGATAGAAGTTCTCCAGACTGACTCTTGTGATTTCCTGAGGAACAAGAGAAATCAGAGGCAGAATCCAGAAAACTGCTATATATCCAAGTGCAATGCGCAATAAACTAGATTTTGTGAGGGCTTTCACCCCCACAATATCAATAAACGGTTTTTTTGCCATATCAGACATTTCAGACGTTGTAGCAAGCTACAAAGTGACCATCTCTTCTCTCTGTCAAAGGAGGCATTGCCTTCCTGCATTTGTCAGAAGCGAATTTGCATCTTGTCTGGAATGGGCACCCTGCCGGTGCATTAATAGGACTAGGTACCTCACCTTCGAGAACAATTCTGTTTCGCTTTTTCTCTGCATAGTAGTCTGTAATTGGAACTGCTGAAAGAAGTGCCTGAGTATATGGATGGATGGAATGTTCATAGATTTCAGAAGAATCCATCAATTCCACAATATGTCCTAAATACATAACAGCAATCGTATCAGCAATATTCTTGACAACAGCCAAGTCATGAGCAATGAAAAGATATGTCAGTCCTCTCTTCTCCTGCAGATCCCTGAGCAGATTGATGACCTGAGCCTGAATAGAGACATCCAGAGCTGATACAGGCTCATCGCAGACAATCAGGCTTGGATTACATGCCAGAGCACGGGCAATTCCAAGTCTCTGCCTCTGTCCTCCGGAAAGCTCATGCGGATAGCGGTCTGCCATAATCGGATCAAGTCCTACAGCAACCATAAGCTCAGAAATCGTATTTGCAATCTCTTCTCTTTCATGAGGTTTGCCATCACAGACAATAGCTTCCTTCAGGATTGAACCCAATGACTGTCTAGGATCGAGAGAGCTATAAGGATCCTGGAAAATCATCTGAATATCTCTTCTGATAGGAGCCATCTGCTTTGCAGACAGGTTCTCAATGTGCTGTCCTTTGTAAATTATCTCACCTGATGTCGGAGTGTTGATACGCAAGATAGTCTTTCCAACAGTAGTCTTACCGCAGCCGGATTCACCGACAAGACCAAAAGTCTTTCCGTTTTCAACCACGAAGGAAACATCATCAACTGCCTTTACATACCCAACTGTTTTGTTGAAAAAACCTTTTCTTACAGGGAAATGCATCTTGAGAGATTTAACTTCAAGAATGGCATCTTTGTTATCACTCTGCATGTGCAACCTCCTTGTTCTTCATCCAGCAAGCACAGAAGTGCTCATTCGGACCGACTTCTTCCAGTATTGGATAACCTTGCTTACATTCTTCGCATGCATAAGGACATCTCGGATAGAAAGCACAATATGAAGGAAGCTCACTTAAACGAGGCGGCTGTCCCTTGATAGCTACAAGACGTTCTTCATCACTTGCATCCAATTTAGGGACCGAGTTAAGCAGACCTTTTGTATATGGATGAACAGGATGCATAAGAATATCTTCAGTAGTACCAGACTCTATTACCTTTCCCGCATACATTACATAAACTCTTTCAGCATATCTCGTTACAAGACCAAGGTTGTGCGTAACCATCAAAATGGAAGTACCATATGTCTTCACAAGAGACTGAAGCAATTCCATTACCTGGGCCTGAGTTGTAACATCAAGAGCAGTTGTAGGCTCGTCAGCAATAATAAGCTTAGAACCACAAGCTACAGCAATAGCTATCAGAACACGCTGTCTCATTCCACCTGACATCTGGAACGGATAATTCTCCATTCTTGATTTAGCATCAGGAATGCCTACAGCTTCCAAAGCCTTGATGCCTTCCTCCCATGCGGTTTTCTTGTCAACCTTCTTGTGAATCATGATAACTTCACTAAGCTGAGTACCAATCTTGAAGACAGGATTCAAACTGGTCATCGGCTCCTGGAAAATCATAGCAATCCCGGCACCTCTGACAGCTCTCATCTCCGGCGAATTACGATCATATTCAAGAAGATTTTGTCCCTCAAATATAACTTCTCCGCCAACAATTTTGCCCGGTGGGCTCTGCACAAGCTGCATGACTGACATCTGTGTAACAGACTTACCACAGCCAGACTCACCTACCACAGCTATGATTTCACCTTTCTTGATATAGTAAGAAACATCATCAACAGCTTTGACTTCACCTGCCTGTGTGAAAAAAGACGTTTTCAGATGCTTAACTTCAAGCAATATATTTCTATTGTCTTCCATTACAGTTTACCTCTAAGTTTTGGATCAAGAGCATCTCTTAAGGCATCTCCGAGAACATTGAAAGCTACAACGATTGCCATAATGCAGAAACCCGGAAGAAGTGCTACTGAAGGATGTGTCATAAGGCTTGCAAAACCATCATTAACCATCAATCCCCATGCGGCTAACGGTTCATTAAGTCCAACACCAAGGTAAGCCAGAGAAGATTCAACCATGATTACCTGTCCAAGGCTCATTGTGAAAATAACAATGAGAGAAGCAAAACAGTTCGGGAAAAGGTGACGGAACATGATTTTCCTGTTTTTCTGTCCGATCAATCTCGTTGCTGTAATGTAATCATTCTCCTTGATTGATATAACGTTGGAATAAGCCATTCGGATGTATCCTGGAATAGCGCCTATACCAAGAACAATCGATATTGCGAACATATTTGATCCCAATATAACGGCAAGGACCATAGACAATATCAAAGCAGGAACAGACAGCTGTATATCAACATATCTGAGAATAAGCTTACCAAGCCAGCCTTCATAATAACCTGCAATAATTCCAAGCGTACTTCCAACAACAGCAGACCAGAGAGTCGCAAACAGAGAACATGTCAAAGATGTCCTAGCACCGTGAATCAAGCGGGAAAGAACGTCTCTTCCATATCTGTCTGTTCCAAAAAGATGATCTTCGCTACCCATTGGCAGGTAACGATTCATCGGATCTGTTGCAGTTGGATCGTGAGGAGCGATAACAGGAGCAAAGACAGCTACAATTATGAAAAACACTGCTATAACAAGACATATTTTCACAATAATGCCACGGCCAAAGAAAATCCTGAAGAATTGTTCCATGTTCTTTTTTCTTCTGAGTTTCAAATCTTCTGAACTTGCCATGATTTACCCCCTTGCCTCACGGATTCTCGGGTCAATGTAGCCATAGAGGATATCAACAACCAGATTACCGAAAACCGCGATAAAAGAAACTATAAGAACACAGCCCTGGAGAACCCAGTAATCTCTGTTGTTAATAGCATTTGTCATCGTTACACCAATGCCAGGAATGGAGAAGATATTTTCAATAAGGACAGCTCCCGCAATGATGTTCCTGAGGTTCATACCAATTACAGTAACGACAGGAATCAAAGCATTTTTCAGAGCATGCTTATAAACGATGGTCTTTTCAGAAATACCATTAGCTCTGGCAGTCCTGATATAATCCTGAGAAATAACTTCAAGCATATTCGAACGTGTCTGACGGGAAATGGAACCCATCATCTGCAGACATGAACAGATTATCGGAAGTGTTGCAGAACGCAGATAGCCCAAAATACTTTCACCAGGCATAACCAGATTACGCATAGGGAACCAATGCAATTTGATTGAGAACAGGTAAAGCAACAACATTCCTATCCAGAACTGAGGAGTACCGATACTCAGGGTTGTGAAGAATGTCAATGTCTGATCTATAGCCTTTCCTCTTCTGACGGCACTCACGATACCGATCAGGAGGCCTAATAATATTCCCAGAACAAAAGCAGGAATTCCGATAGCTAAAGTGCGCGGAAGTCTTTCCTTGATGATATCGGCTACAGGCCTGAATTCAATCAACGAATCTCCGAAATCACCATGGAACATCTCCACAATCCAAGTTATATACTGCTGTGGAAGAGGATCATTAAGATGATGTTCCTCCCTGACCCTTTCAATGTCTTCCATCGGGGTTTCTAGGCCGAGTGCCATTACAACAGGATCGCCTGGAAGGAGATGAATGATGCTGAATACGAAAATAGAAACGATAAAGATTACCGCAATCGAAGCCAGCACTCTTTTGATTATGTAACTAGTCATACTATTCCCATGAATATCTGCATGAGGGAATCCCCCATGCAGACAGATTTAAGCGAAAATCTTATTTGTCAAGCCATGCAGTCCAGAGAGAATCCATTGTGATTCCTCCGTTCTGGCAAATACCTGCATCCTTAACATAATCTTTTGCTGCTACCCAACCCTCTGTGAGGAAGAGAACGTATGCAGAAACATCCTCCTGGAAGAATTTCTCTGCAGCTCTCTGTGTTGGAGCATAAGAATCCTCTACAGTGCTGTTATAAGCCTGCTGTACATATGAATCCAGCTCTGGTGAAAGAAGGAATGATCTCTGTCCATAACCAGATGGGTTGTCAGATCTTGCAGCTGTGAGAAGCTGATATTCCTGACCATTTACAACACCAACAGTATGAATCATCATACCTTCTCCCCAACCGCCAATGTATGTGGAGAAGTTAGCTGTATCGATAGGAACAATCTCAGCATTGATTCCGACTTCCTTCAGATAGGACTGTACATAAACAGCTGCGCCCTGGAACTGTGTCTGGACATAAAGTACTGTATTAAAACCATTTGGATAACCAGCTTCAGCAAGGAGCTCCTTAGCCTTTGCAGGATCGTATGGGAATCCAGTAACATTCGGCGAGCAATATGGATAACCATTTGCAGACCACTGAGTAGAACCAGGAATGTACATACCTTCTGTATAAGCCTGTCCAATTGCATCTGTATCAATTGCATAGCAAGCAGCCTGTCTTACTCTGACATCGTAGAAAGGATCTTCAGGGGACTGACAATGGAAGCCAAGAGTATAGGCATGACCGCCTCTCTCAGAGGTGTAAAGAATTGTATCCGGATCTTCTGCAAGCTGGAGAACCTGCTCATATGCAAGTCTTGAATCACAGAGGACATCTACTTCTCCTGTCTGATAAGCCATCAGAGCAACTTCTGCAGAAGTGATGATGATGTAATTGATTCCATCAAGAAGAGGCTCACCCTCATGATACTGCTCAAACTTTACAGTCTTGATTTCAGAATCTCTGTTCCACTCTTTAAGCATGAAAGGTCCTGTACCGCATTCCATGCTTGAAAGGCCTTCCCAGCCATACTGGTCAATGAACTGCTTAGAAACAGGCTTACACATACGAGCAAGACAGTTTGGAAGAAGCATATCCCACTCAAGAAGATGGATGACAACAGTCTTGTCGTCTACAGCTTCAGCATAATCAATCTTGTTGAAAGATGAAGCGAAAACACCGACTTCCTTATACTGGTTGATGTTCCATGCCAGAACTTCAGATGTCATGACACTTCCATCATGGAAATAAATCGGCTCATCCTTCATATGCAGAGTGTATGTGAGACTCTCGATATCAGCATCATAGCTGTCGACCAAGAATCCATAATACTTTCCTTCTGCATCCTTTCTCAGTATCGTTTCATAGAAGTAGAATTCCTGAGTTGCTCTGAAAGTAGTATCGTCAAGCGAAGCAGGATCACTTGTGATAAGAACACGCAGAGTACCACCAGCTTTCGGCTCAGAGCTTCCAGCTGAAGAAGCAGAAGCAGATGATGACTCATTTGAGCCACCTGCGAATACAAACGTTGCTACCATTAAGAATACTAATGCAAGCAGGAAACGTTTTTTCATCCTATTTCTCCTTTATTTTTATGGGACCTTCTCCCATTTTTTCAGTCAAGTTCCTGTCCAGGGATTCTGGCAATCCGATGGACACCTGTATATGCTTCCTGTTTATCAAACTTACCCTGATAATCGAACATAGGCATAGCCGAACAGCCATAACTGCCGTTGTAAAGTCTTACTTCCTCAGTAGCAGGCTTATTGTTACCGGCAGCAAGATTCTTTTTCCCATATTCGACGATTGCAGCCATTGCCACTTTCAAAGTGTAATGATAGGAAATCATGGCATATCCAAGCTTATAGATTTCCTCATCAACAACTTCTGGCTTGCCATCATGTATTGTCTGATCAGGATACATTTTCAGACCTTTCACGCGTTTGCCGATGATTTCGGCTTTTTCTGCAGAGTTAAGACCACAAGCCATAGTCATGAAAGCACCTTCATCTACAGCGGCATTAAGGACGTCGACAACATAATCAAAATCCTCGGGAGCACGCAGCCTTCTGTTCGACCTAGCAATAACAACACATTTTGTACCCTCACAGGCAAGAACAGCAGCCTTAACCATCTTCAGGAATGTGTCTTTATCAATACCATCCTCATCTTCAATAAGAAGTCCCATGCAGCCTGCATGAGCAAACTTGTAAGACCATCTATATGTGGCGGACGGATCAGCTTTAAAACAACCGCAATCGATTACAAGCGGAAGAGGAGAAAAATAAGCAATCTTCTCAGCGATGAAAAAGACTTCTGATGAATCCATTTCATCTTCACTGAGAGCTCCGAATATCTCACCTACTTCACCACCGGAAAGCAAGATGGCTTTATAACCTGCTAGCTCACAGGCTCTTGCTGATGAGCAATCATAAACACAAGGTGTGTGAATACAATATTTTTCCTGTTCAACAAGTTCTGGAATACTTAAAACAGCACCCATATTATAAATAAACCTCCGTCAGAAATTCCTGCAATCTTCAGCTAACCGAAACCACTTACTGTAATTACCAACCATATCACTCAATTTTGATTTGTCAGCAATTCCTTCAAAATCATGTGTCTCAGAAAATACAGGATTACCGTTTTTCCTGTTCTCCATGCCATATTTCATCATTCCATACATCAGAGCTTTCTCAAAAAGATGCATGGTCACAAATCTATATCCAAGAGAATCAATTTCCTTTAGATCACAATTTGGAACACCATTCACGGAGAAGATATCAGGCCACATTTTCCAGCCTTTGATATTCTCTGCAACCTTTCTGCCTATGGTCATATTGTTTGTACCACCGATCATGACCATTTCAGCACCAAGATCCTGAGCCCGGAGAGCCCTATCCATAGCTTCCCTGAAACCTTCCGGCGTATTCAATGGAACATGGATTCTGGCGATACAGACACAATCAGAGCCTTCCGTTGCAGCAAGAGCCGCTTTGATTTTTGCAAGCCATACTTCCTTTGGAACGACAGTTTCTTTTGATGATTTCTTCACAGCATGACCTCTCTCAAAGCCTCTTATGCCAGTTGAATCATCAAGAGTAAATCCCATAGCTCCTGTCTTTGCCACTCTATACATATTCCTATATACGACAACAGGACTCTCGCCATATCCATCATCGGCATCGACAATCAAAGGACAAGGACTCATATTGACAATCCTCTCTGTTGCCCAGATTACTTCATCGATTGTTGCGAATGCCATATCAGGAAGACCATCCTGACTATATGCGATAGCACCGCCTGACAGCATAAGAGCTTTATAACCAGAAAGCTCAGCAGCTCTGGCTGTAAGGCAATCATATACACATGGAGCAAATACCTGCTCTTTCTTCAATAATTCTCTGAAAGTTACTCGCTTTTCCATATTCACTCCTTTATCTCATGCTTGATTGCCATAACATCAGAGAGATCATTGAATTCATCTTCCATCGGAAGCCATGTCTTCCAGAAGGAGAACAGGACATGATAATCCTCACCGGGCTTTAATATACCATCATAAGTATGGGTATCATGGAATACTGTATTTCCATCTTCCAGAGTCTTCTTGCCATAGTAAAGCATACCGAACATCGCAGCTTTAATTGCATAGTCTTCAACAATTATGCTGAAACCCAGGTTATGGAGCTCTTCTGGCTCAACCACGCATTTTCCATCAGCGACAGCAATTCCAGCCCACATCTTGCAGCCAGCATCAGAAGCATTGATCTTTTCAGCATCCGCCTTTGTTCTGGCCTTCTCAACACATGTGATAGCAGCTCCCAATTCTCTTGCTTTAACAATTCTGCTTATAGCTTCATCGATCGCAGCTGTTGATATCGCAATAACAAGACATTTCGAACCTTCTGATGCCTTAACAGCCGCTTTGATCCTTGCAAAGAAAACCTCTTCAGAGACAGGAGAGTGAACAAACGATGAATCATATGTCCTGTCTTTTCCATCGGACAGCGAAGCATCTGTAATGACAATTGCATCTGCTCCTGCTTTCACAAGCCTATAGCAATCCAGATAAACCCTTGAAGGATCATCTCCATAGAAAGCACCTGCATCGACAATTACAGGAAGAGGCGTATAGTTAGTCAGCCTAGTAGTAAGATAAACGACTTCTTCATCATTCAATAGTCCAATATCAGGAACACCGTTCATGCAATATGACATTCCACTTCCTGACAGAACCATTGCGGGATACCCGCAAAGTTCAACCGTTCTAGCAGAAATGCATTCAAAAACAGTTGGTGCTGTGACTGGCCCCTCTGACAGGACTTGCCTGAGTGTCTTCTTCTCGAAATCTTTATACATTAACCATCCTCACCAAAATCATTGCAATCGATTTCACTTTATTAGATTTTCACCAGATTTATCGAGAAAGTAAAGAAAAATCTTTATGATTATTTCTAAATGTTTCACACATATTTAACGATGATTGTGCAATTTTACGGATAATTATAGCAATCGATTGCAATTATTAACTAATATATTAGAATCGCATGCAGCAAAAAGAACGAAGATAGCGGTCATGTAGTCTCCCGAAGAACCAGAGAAGGCAGGACAACCTTGTGCTCAACATAGTTTCTATCCTTGATTGCTTTCATCAGAATCTCATAGCAGTTCTTGGATAATTCACCCAATTTATTGTCGATTGTCGAAAGCCTTGGGTTTGATATTTTCGAATATGGAGAGTTATCCGTACCGATAAGTGCGATATCGCCAGGTATCTTCTTTCCTATATCCAGCAAATAACGCGAACCACCTACTCCAAGAATATCAACTGAATAGATTATCGCATCCGTATCTGGATGTTCGGCAAGAAGTCTTTCTGTAGCTTCTGCTCCGCCTTCTGCAGAATCAGCACAAGAAGGAATTATGTATTCAGGTAGATTTCGTTCTTCTATTGCTATTTTATATCCTTTGATCTTCTTATTATTCGATGGTGTGTCATTGTTATTGATAAAAGCTATCTTCCTTCTGCCATGGGAATAGAGATAGCTCACAGCTTCCATTGTTCCGAAAAGCTCATCAGCAACAACGCTAGACACATGAGGAAGATCAAAATATCCATTCTGGAATATAACAGGAATCTTTGACATGAACATTGCAATGGCATTCTCAACTTCCGCGCATTGGAATGTTGAACCGATAAGAACAAGGGCATTGACTCTTCTGGAGGCAAGAATCTTCACATATTGGGCTTTGCTTTCATTGCTTTCACCGGCATTCATAAGGATTGAACAATATCCATGTTCTATAAGATGCTGGCTGATCATATAAGCACCTTCGATATGATGCTGATTACGGATATCAGAGACAAGAATACCGACCATGTTGGTATTTTTATTTACAAGCCCTCTAGCAGCCTCACTCACAGAAAAATTATTCTCATCAATAATCTGCAGGACCTTATCCCTTGTTTCCTTGTTTATGCCAGGCCTGTTGTTCAGAACCCGGCTGACAGTGCTGGCAGAGACACCTGCCTCTTTTGCTATGTCATAAATTGTCATAAGCAATCCCTTTTACTCAATTATGACATATGAAAAGGAGCATTTGCAAAGTTTTACATTATTTTATTCCAAAGCATAGGTACCCAGAACAAGCAATAACACAACTAACAGTAGAAATTCTCAGATAATCATGCCACCGCCTGCAACGAGTGCGAAACGAAGACCTGGATCAGTTTTGTGCTTCAAATCATAGAAACCTGAAAGACCGAGACGGAAAAACATGTTATTGCTTCTCGTGAGGATCCCCAGATCTGCTGCTATTCCATATTCTTCCTCTATCATGAATTCCATCGGGGCCGAATCGTTGGGAATATGGGCAGTTGCTGTTCTATACCATGAATACTGGAAGCTGCAGGTAAGATAAGCCCCCAAAACAGGAGTGAAGAACTGATAATACGCCAAGCCTGCAGAAGCATCCTGCCGTGTATCTATATCATAGGTGATGTATCCGATGTTACTCCCGCCGGTCTCTGTTATACCGATTGGAAGAAGCACATTATATCCTGCAGTAAGGCCAATACGAACCTCTTCAAACGGAAAGAATGTCAAATCAAGATCCAGTCCAAGCGATCTGATAACCGAAATGGATTTCCCCATCGCAGGAAAAGACGAATCAATTTCCTCTGAAACCATATTTCTGTCAGCAGTGAAGGCTGCACCTACCCAAAGTTCAGGAGAAGCTGCTAACGATGATAAAGAAACAAGGAAGAAAAGAAAGAGAAATATCTTTTTTATTCCAATCCTCATAGCCGTACTCCTGCCCCAACAGCAGCTCCTGTTGTAAGCATTATATACCCTGGATCATAGACCTGAGTCATTGATACAAAGAATTTCATCAGATGAGCATCATAGCTCAGCGAAAATGAAAGGAAGATATCATCAGTGATGAAAACTCTTACCTCAGGTTCTATTGATACACCGACAACTATTCCAGTCGTAAACCAGTCATAGCTTCCAATACTCATTCTGACCGGCAATATAAGATCTACTGCTTCTGTATTGAATCTGAAAGAAGGTCCTGCACTGAGATAAAGGCTTACATTCTGCTTACCAAGACTATCGTAAACAACATATTCCCAATCATACCCTTCTCCCACAGGAACAATTGATTTGGAGAAAAACGGTATGCCCAGATTCAGGGCAACAGAAAGACCTACTCTGGAGCTGGAATCGAAAAGCAGGTCAGCGGTATATCCGAGATTGATATTCTGCCGCTGCAGGAATTCTCCCCCATTCGGATATCCTGAAGAGATGGGATAGCCTTGCGGAAGTGGATTTGAGAATGCATTTGTATCATAAGTCCAGCCCATTGTCCCCTTGATATCTGTCACAACGGATGCAGACAGAACTGTACTGAAGACAAGGAAAAGCTGAATGAAAACAAAAACTCTTTTCATATACCCACCGAAAAACCGAACCTCTGCTCTACATACATATCTTCAGCAAAAACAGGATCATAAGAGCAACCTATCTCATAATAGAACTCTGCAATGCTGAATACAACAAACTCGCAACGAATGCCATAACTGCCAACGCTTTCATAGATTTTCTCTCCGGAATGCGTGTTCATCACCTTCCCCAGTGCCCAGCCAAGATCCCAGAAGAACATCACAGACGGATATGTATCACGGCTGTTTATCTGCGGACCATAGAATGTCAGGGCAAGCCGGTTGGTAATCACATTAGCAGCATTTGGCACATTGGGTCCCCAGATGTTATCACGCTGGATGTACATTGGAATCTTATCCCCGATAATCCCTCGATAAGTAATGTAATCGTCCAGAACTATACTGAACCATGTACGATTCTCACCATTAGGAGCAACATAAAGCGTTCTGGAAATCTGTATCTCATTCCAAGAGAGAACAAAAGAGGCAGAACCATCTGTCAGCAGCATCCATTCCGGAGCAAACCGCCAATATATCCCAGCCCTGATACCATCACGCGTAGTGGTAGTATCATGCATGAAATCAATCTTAAGCCCGAGGGAAATCGTTGTCTGGAAGACAGAACGGTCATCACTGAGTTCCGGAGCCCCAATCAGGAATTCATCGGAAGGAAATCGCAAGGCCCCATTCTCATCCCAGAACACGCCACCTACGTTATCGGGACCAGTCATCCAGGACAGGCGTTCAAAAGCCATTTCGAATCTGCCATCAATCGAAACAAAAGCAGTCAGCAAGTCATTATCTGAAAACCCTGTATCAATAAAGCCCTGTGCGAAGAAAAGATTGAACTCATCAAAATGCACAGTATATTCCTTGGGGAAATCATACATTGACGGGTTCTTTGCCATGATATCACCGGTGACAGGATCCTGAGCCAGAGTCCTGTACTCAAGCCCGTTATCGAGGCGGAAAGCAAACTCTGTCTTACTGCCATCTATCAGATCCGGAACTGGAAAATTGAATTGATACTTCACTGATGTCGGGAATATACCTTTGCCGAATTCGGGCTCAGTTCTGATCTCAAACACATGATAGCCAAACCCGATAGCGGAAAGCGGAAATAAAAAGACAAGAAGCAGAACAAATGCAACAGATTTCTTCATATTTCCTCCTAAATCGACACATAGAACTGCAATGCACTATTCTGCCACCAGCGTGGTTCATCCGGCCATATACCGCGGATAAACTCATATCCGACCTGGTATTCGAACCTGATGAATCCAAAAAGCCTGAGCTGGAAACGAGCAGAAAAGCCCGACTGCAGTTCAATTGCCCTTGTACTGTTATCCTGTTCATTGGCAACAGAACCGAACATCAGAGTATTATAAAGATTCAGTTCCACATTAGTGTAGCAGTCTCCCGCCATGAACTGAGGTCCATTGAAATGTACCCAGATTCTATCTTCCAGACTTCCCCTCAGTCTGTCATCAGGCATCTTGTTCTCAGGAACAACAGACCCAGCAACATATTTAAGTGTATTGGAATGGCCGATATACATATTCATCCAGTTCCAGCCATTCGCCTGTTCCATAGAAAAAATCTCCATTTTCTCTTCTGCAAAGAGAGAGACAAGATAATAATCGCTCTGGACTCCCATCTCAGACATATTGTTAAACAGCCATGATGGGCCTGCTTCAAATAAAAGGTCAACACTTATGCCTTCCTCAGGTTCAGCATCCGTTGGAGTATCCCTATCCATATTCAGAGAAAGCAGGAGATAAAGATAATCCGTAAAGACATTTCTTGATCCATTAAGCCAAGGATAAGCAGGGAGAGAACTATTAAAAGGCTCGCGCGGCGTTCCATCATTCCAGACAAAGACAGGGGATGACAATCCGCCATGTCCCGGAAGGGAGAAGACAACCTCCTCCCTAGCCATGGCATATCGGACATTATAACCAAGGCGCACATTGAAGAGGGAGCCTTTGCTGTAAAGAGGATTATCCCAGAAGCCCTGATCCAGATATATGTCGATATCAGAACGAGGATTGAAATATGAAAGAGCCCTCTCTCCTCCTTCATTCCATTTCCCCGAACCGAAATAATGTCCTGCTTCCGCCTCATTATGCGTCAAAGCCCATCGAGGACGGCCTGTCAGATAATCATAATCTTCCGAAAGTGTCCTATTATTGAATGCAAATGAAAGCTCTATCTGAAACTCAGCTTTATGCTTTCCTGGAATCATGCTGATATATTTCTCGAAACCAAACGTTGTCCCTAACGGGAAAAGCCCGAGACCAAAACCGCTCACACCACCTGTTACAGCTTCAATATAAGCGTCGAGAGAATAGGACTCGGCAGCGGCAAGATTGGTCAAGAGAGTAAGAAGCAACAGCACGAAGCCCAGGAATCTTTTCATTTTATCTAGCAAAATCCCAGAGATTATCGAGGAATGTAAAAGCTAGGTCAAGCCAGCTCTGAACGCATTTCTCCCTCACTCCAGTCTCTCCATATCCCAGCGAAAGCCCATGTTTCCCTCTCGGATAAAGATGAAGTTCACATTCAACCCCATGTTCCACAAGCGAGAGTGCGAAATCTACAGATGGACGGAAAGGAACAGAAGCATCTGGAATTGTATGCCAGATAAAACATGGAGCTGTATCCTCATCTACCTGTGTTTCCATAGAGTAATAGGAAATGAGACGCTCATCACCGCCTGTAAGATTCTCAGTACTTTCCTGATGCCCATTCTCCCCCATGGTAATCACTGGATAGCAGAGAACGGCAGCATTAGGACGGGAAAGCTCACCATAGTGTTTCCAATGGCAGGCAATTGAAGCAGCAACATGACCGCCTGCTGAAAAGCCAAGGATAGCTATTTTATCCGGTTCTGTATTAAGCTTCTCGCTATCCTCTCTGATTGCTCTGATAGCCATAGCAGCTTCAACCTCTGGCCGCGATTTCCTGATGTCTTCTTTCAGGCTGTATTTCAGGACAAAGACATTATAGCCATGCGAAAAAAGAGGAAAGACAACAGGATCTTCTTCTCTTGGAGATAGCAACCTATAAGCACCGCCCGGACAGACTATTATGCAAGGCCTCTTGCCATAGCAGCCTTCAAGCTGTGCCTGTTCATCATGGATATAGCCATAAAGCTCTGTTTTATTCTCACCGATCAGATATTTTGCAGTTCTCATATCACGAATTGTACATTATAAGAGAAGAAAATCAAACTTGGCGTTTTCTGTACGCTTTCCGCACTGGCGCATTATCGGTGCAACACGCAGACAGATTGACACCTCATTCTTCCGATGATACTGTTTGGATAGAAGCATCGCGTAGACTGGAGATGGAGACAGCGGCTGAATCTTCTTGAATCAGGCCTGAAGGGTGCGTTCCGACCACCCGCGATGCTAATATTTCTTTTTTTGAATCTTTATTCCTATCAGGTTTGTAATAGGAAATATAAATAAGCAATTTATCTGCCACAAGATTTTTCCCTATCACACACCTGCTATATTTCTCACCATCCTGTTTTGAAAATACAAGTCTTACATCTTCGCTGTTATTATCAATATAAATATTGTCGTAATCTGACAATGTTTCAATCATATTGATATAATCTTCGACAGTAAGATTTGAGTGCCTTGCGACTGCATGATGTATAAAGTAAACTTGCCCTGAATATACTCTTGGATCTGAAACACCAAAGAATTCCATTGCTTCTACTGGAACTTCTCCAATAGGCAGCCAATCATTTCCAAGTTCCGCCGTGATTTCATCAAATGACTTTCCCTTGAACTTTTCAAGATTTTCCTTACATAGCCATTCTCTGATTCTATTCTCATATTCAGCCTTTCTCTTCTCATAACCTGCCAGCATCTGGTTCTCTCCTCTTACTTATACGCAGGAAGAGGAGAGAAATGTCAGAAAGGATGGAGAATCAGTCTTTCAAAGGTATCTCAAAACTCATTCTGTCACGTGTAAGGATTGTATTTGGAAAGACTTCTTTGGCATCACGCTCAAGGATTTTCAGCTCTCTGTCAGAGTAACGTGGTGAATAATGCTGGAGACAAAGCTTCTGACTTGAACTATCCCTTGCAACAAGACCTGCCTCATAGCTTGTCATATGACGTTTTTCCCTGGCAGTATCTGCAAGAGCTTTCTCGAACATTCCTTCACAGAAGAGAATATCAGAATCGTGAACATAATCAGCGATGCGCTCAAAATACATAGTATCTGTGACATAACTGATCTTGCGACCATCACGTGACTGCCCCATGACCATATCACTTGTGATAACACGCCCATCATCAAGTGTCACAGCATTCCCATTCTGAAGCATTCCCCAGAGCTTACCTTTGGGGATTCCCAGCTCCAAAGCTTTCTCAGGGAAGAACTCCCCCTTTCTTCTCTCTTCAACAAGCGAATAACCGAAACATGGCTTTGTGTGGACAAGAGGAAAAGCCTGAACTGTAAATCCATCACCAGAGAATACAACTCCAGTCTCTACAGGAATGAAGATGATCTCATAGTTGATATACATATCGAGTATCTTTCTCGATGCCTCAACATACTCCCCTAGCTTCTGCGGACCTATCACATATAATGGATCTGTTCTATCTACCTGGGAAGATAACATAAGGATGCCTGGAAGTCCCGTCACATGATCGGCATGCATATGGGAAATGAAGATCGCTGAAATCTTCTTCCATTTGAGATTCAGCATCTTCATTGACACCTGAGTTCCCTCTCCGGAGTCAAAGAGGAAAAGGTCACCTTCACGCCTGACCAGGACTGATGTTAGAAATCTGCCGGGAAGAGGCATCATGCCACTCGTCCCAAGCTGAAAAGCTTCAAGATTCACAACTCAGACTATACTAATAATCTTTTGCCTAGAAAAGCCCGGCAACACCTCTTCGGCGGAGAGAAAATACGATGGATAGAGCTGACACGGAAACAGTGAGAATGAATATGGCAAGTATTGCCGTACAAGGAATTTCAACGACAAATGTCGTTGCATAGTATTCCAGAAGAGGAACCCCGCTATCAGCAGCAGCTTCCAGAAGAAATGGGGAAAGAAAGGAAAGAATAAGGCCTGAACCGATTCCAATGATTGACACAATTGCCACAAGAGAGAGTGTCATGCTGAAATATGCAGAACGCAACACACTTCTCTTTACCCCCAGAAGACGCATGACCTTTATCTCATCTCTATCTCTGTCGATATAGTATTCCGTCGCATCTGAAGAGAAGAACGCTGCAAGAACAACAACTGCTGCCAGAATCACATAGAGGATCGCGATTGATGAACGGACATTGCTGTACAGGGCTGGATACATCGTCCGATATGTCTCTGCCACAATACCTTCATTCCACAGGGCATTCATCAGAGAATCCGGTTCATCTCCTCTGGGGAGCAGTATTTCGTACCCGCTGATTTCTCCCATAAGTGAAAGCGGAATAAATATCAGATGGCTGTCAAGCTGAGGATAGACTGAGTGGAAAACAGAAGAGACAGTACAAAGGAGCGGCCTTGCCCGTCCTTTCTCATTCTCCCACAGGAGAAGCGTGAATCTGCCACCAGGAGAAAGGCCAAGATTCTCTGCCATAGCAGAGGAAATAACGACGGGATTGAGAACATCATCATCTCCCTTCTCAATTTCCAGTTCTTCCGCACGGAAACCGGAGAAATAATCACTCTCAACTCCCTTTACAATTGCAGCATTCTCATTCTCTGATGAATAGGCAATAGCACTTGCAACTGATATCGCAGAGACTTCTGCCTCCTCTGGGATATATGCAGAAGGATCTTCAGTACACCAGAGGCTTCCATACCCCATGATTGCAATCATCCGATCAATCTCTGATGCCATTGAATCTATGAAAGTCACTGCAAAGGCCAAGGCTGCTGTCACCAGAAAAAGAACGAGAAGAGGCAGTGCCGTACTGATCTTGCGTCGCCAACCAAGTCCGATTCCAGTCTTCCTTCTGATATAGTACCTCGCTGCCTCAGAGAGCACAGAGAACCCCCTTGCTAAGCTCAAAGCATCTATCTGCCTGTGAGGCAAACTGGGGATTGTGAGTAACAAGAAGCATGCAGTGCCCTGTCTTCCTCACACTTTCGAAAAGCAGTTCCTCAACAGCTCTGGCATTTCTCTCATCAAGAGATCCTGTAGGTTCGTCTGCAAAGATAACAGAAGGATTACCGCTGAGCGCACGTGCTATTGCAACACGCTGTCTTTCTCCTCCTGAAAGCTCCTGTGGTCTGTGTTTTGCCCTTCCTTCGAGACCTGTCAGAACAAGATATTCTTCTGCGATACGGAAAGCCTCCTTTTTCTTCTTTCCCTGTATCATCAGTGGCATTGCAATATTCTCCAATGCGGAGAAATCCTTCAGAAGACGGGATGACTGGAAGACAAAGCCCATATCGAACGCCCTGAGCCCATCCCTCTCTGTTTCCTTCATATCCGAAGTGTCCTTTCCGGAATACAGCACGCGTCCGCTGTCTGGAAGGGAAAGAAGCGCTGCAATAGAAAGAAGCGTGCTCTTTCCTGTGCCGCTTTTCCCGACTATCGATATAACCTCTCCCTTCTCTACGGACAAGGAGATATCAGAGAGAATCTCAAGTCTTCCACCCTCGGGTGATGGAAACGATTTCCTGATGTTCTCAAGCTCCAGAAGAATCATTGGAAAGAACCTCCGCTATATCATTATCCTCCATTCTCTTTTCTTCACGGAACACAAAGAGCAGCGTGAATGCAATAATAATGAGCGAGAAGAAGATAAAGGAACTATATGGTATTTCCAGAGAAGTACCACTACCTGTCAGATATATTACAAATAAACGGCCAAGCGGTATTGCCAGATGTGTGAACAGAAGGCCCATGAAGATACCAAGAGCTGCAATGATCAGAAAAGAAAGGAGGAAAATCGCCCGGCATTTCACCCTGCTCATTCCCAGGGACACCAGTTCTGCCCATTCCTCTGTCCTTTCCCTGAAGAAAACCCTGACGCTGCTTTTCAGAGAAACGAGGATTATCACGAAAAGGAGAGAAAGGACAACGTACATCATCACTCTCTCTGCAGCAAAAGCGGCATAGAGACCTGCTTCTTTCTCTTTCCATGAAAGACAGCTATATCCCTCGTCTTTCAGCTTCTTAGCCTCTTTATCATCTATTCCCTTTATTGCAGTGAAGATGGATATGCCTTCATCAGCCTGAGACAGCGGCATGAAAAGAGCTGAATTGTCAAAGGAAGTTCCAAGGGACGTAAAGAAAGCTCCACTGACTGGAATATTCTCAGTCACAGGCAGCTTCATACCGCTCCGGCCTTCCCTGAGCATTGTGACTGCAAGAACTGGACCACAGCGGAAATAAAGGCTGTAAGGAACAGCCAATGTATCCAGATTTCCCTCTCCGAAGATAACCCCGCCATCATAGTCAGAATCGATATAGCGTACTGTATAAGCACTCCCGGCTGCCAGAACCTCGCTCTCACCATAGAGGAAAACAGAAGAATCAGGATAGCGCAATCGCATTTCATCTCTGAAATCTCCTTCTATTGTGATATCAAAAGACTGCACATCCCTGATCCTCTCGAAGCGTCCGCCCTGCAAATACTCCATTACAGAGATTGTCACCATCAGAACAGCCAGTGAAAGTGCCAGAGCAATGGCTATTCTGAGAGATCTTCTGCGATGGCCTGAAGTACAGGAGAAACTATAACGGGAGGAGAGGAAAAGAATCACAGCCGTTCTATCTCCCGGACGCGGACGCCATCGCCATCGAAGAGGATTCTGTATTCAGCCTTCCCGTCACGGTACCGGATCTCTTCAATCTCACCAGTGGAAAGATAATGCCGTTCCTTCTGTGTAATGCCATCTTCCATTTCCACCCGGGACGAGAGATGGCCATCTGCATAGATCTCATCAATTTCGAGGCTTCCATCTACTGTATTTTTCTGGATAAGAAGTCCTTCGTCATCATAGATGTACTCAGTCACACTTCCATCTGTGCTCTCTTCCACAAGCAGGCCAGAACTATCATAAACGCGTACGCGTTCACGCCCATCAGCCATCAAAGAGGTCTCTTTCCAGCTGCCATCATCCTCTATCTCATAGTGAGGAGAATTTTCAGCACTGAGGTTCTCCCTGATAACAGGACCTCCCGGATGATAGGTGAATCTGATTACATCACCTTCATTTTCATAAAGATAGAAGGAAGGGAAAATATAGGCATCCCCGGATCCTGTGATTCCTGCAAGCCGTCCCCCTGGCGTCTCAAGATAGACTACACGGCGCTCAAGCTCTCCATTTACTGTAACAGAAACCGATTCCAGACTGCCATCTTCATCGTAGTAATATAAATGAGTCTCCTCTCGCTCCGGTGTAGAAAGACTCCATTCCCTTCTCTCTCCAGAATCATTGAGAGAAACACGCTCAATGGTATCTCCATACTCGATGATATAGCCATCATCTGTTGCTATGCGCTTTCTGATTACTTCTCCATCGAGATAGATTGTGACATCACCTCCATCTCGCTCTCCCTCGTATCCAGTTCCTGTCAGCGTTTCCAGCTCTCCTAGATCCTGACCAAGTGCGTTGGAAAGGAAAGCCTCAGCAGAGAGGAAAGCAAGAGGGAATGAAAACAAAAGGAAGAGAAGAACGCGTCTCATTCAAGCCCCATCAGAGAGGAAAGGAATTCATCCTTATCAAATGGTTTGATATCATCATACCTCTCACTTGTACAAATAAAGAGAACAGGAAGCTCCAGCGTCCTGCCAATCTGGACAAGAGCTCCGCGTTTAGCTGCACTATCATATTTTGTAAGAATGAGACCATCG
>CALXLB010000046.1 GCA_944389085.1 uncultured Spirochaetaceae bacterium | reverse complement strand
AGATGATTCGATGTTCATCAATCCTACTTTCTCTCTTGAAGTGAAAAGAGGGCCTAATATCGGTGAACCGCCAATGAACACACCTCTTCCGGAGACTGTGAAAGGCCATGCTGTGATCAAAGTCGGTGATAAGATAACGACCGATCATATCATGCCGGCTGGAGCGAGGCTGAAGTACAGATCGAATATCCCGCATTATTCACAGTTCGTCTTCGAATCAGTTGATCCGGAGTTCCCCTCGAGAGCATCTCTTTATCGTGATAAAGGTGAGAGCGGTTTCATCATTGCTGCATCTTCCTATGGGCAGGGCTCGTCGCGAGAGCATGCCGCTATCTGCCCGATGTATCTTGGAATCAGGGCTGTGGTTGCTGTATCAATAGAGAGAATACATCAGGCTAATCTCTGTAATTTCGGTATTCTTCCGCTTCTTTTCGAGAATGAGGATGATTATCAGAAAATAGAGCAGGGAGATGAGCTTGAACTTCTTTCTCCGCTTTCCTCGCTTGAAAGAGGTGAATTCACTCTCCGCGATATTACAAAGAATCTGGAGATTCCTCTCCGTCTCTTTGCTTCTGAGGAACAGAAAGCGATGCTCAGAGCTGGTGGAAGGCTCAATGAGGTGAAACATGAAAATCAGAATTGAAAACGGTAATCTTGTAGTCCCTGATAATCCTGAGATTGTCTATATCGAAGGTGACGGGGTCGGGGCAGAGATTACGGAAAAGATGATGGCCGTGCTGGATGCTGCAATCCTGAGAGAGTATGGCGGAAAAAGAAAGATCGAATGGAAGGAAGCACTCGCTGGTGGCAAGGCAATAGAGAAGACCGGTGTAAACCTTCCTGATGAAACTCTGGAGTCTATCTCTTCTTCTCTTGTTGCCATCAAGGGGCCGCTGATGACTCCTGTAGGAAAGGGCGCACGTTCCATCAATGTTGCTCTCAGACAGAAGCTGGATCTCTATGTCTGTCTCCGTCCTGTGGAATATTTCCCAGGCGTACCATCTCCAGTCCGCCATCCTGAGAATGTCGATATGGTTGTTTTCAGGGAGAACACAGAGGATATATATGCAGGGATTGAATGGCCTTCCCTCTCAGAGGATGCAAAGAAGGTTATCTCATTCCTGCAAAAAGAGATGAATGTGGCTAAGATAAGATTCCCTGAAACTTCTGCCATAGGAGTCAAGCCTGTATCTCCTGAAGGGTCAAAGCGCCTGATCAAGGCTGCTATCGATTATGCTATCGCACATTCGCGCCGGTCTGTCACGCTGGTTCACAAAGGAAATATCATGAAGTTCACTGAAGGCGGATTCCGTAGCTGGGGCTATGAACTGGCAAAAGAGGAATATGGTGCATTTGAGCGTGATGGTAAAATCTTCATTCCAGCAGGAACGAGAGAGATAGAAATCAAAGACTGCATCTGCGATGCATTCCTGCAGAACATACTTCTCAAACCTGAGGAATATGATGTGATAGCAACGCTTAATCTCAACGGTGACTATGTCTCTGATGCACTGGCTGCGGAAGTCGGAGGCATCGGGATTGCACCTGGAGGGAATATCAACTACACAACAGGGGCCGCTGTTTTCGAAGCAACGCATGGTACAGCCCCTGATATCGCTGGAAAGGATATTGTAAATCCGCTTTCAATCATCCTCTCAGGCGTGATGATGCTTGAGTATATCGGATGGAATGAAGCTGGAGAGCGTATCAGGAATGCTGTAAAAACCCAGATTGCCTCAGGTGCGGTGACAAAAGATTTCTATACGCTTCTGAAGAAGGAAGGCAGAAACGGTGAATGCCTTTCCACATCTTCCTTCACAGAGCAGCTTATCTCTCTTATAAAGAAATCTCGCTGAAAGACGGTATTTCGATAACGCGTTCATCCCGGATTGATTCCAGTCCGGGATCTTTTATTCTCACTACAAGAAAAGCTCCTGCTGCCAGAGCCGCTTTCACTCCTGATTCAGAATCTTCGAAGATTATGGTTCTTTCAGGTTTCGTACCGATTGTTCTCATCGCCAGGGTGAAGATTGCAGGATCTGGCTTTGAGGGGATATCCGTCCTGCCCGCGATGATTGTATCGAGTGTGAAGAATCTTCCGAGCCTGTATTCAGGAATATACCAATCCATATTGCATTTCGGTGCGGATGAAGCTATAGCCATTCTGCTGTTTCTTTCTTTAAGTGCCTGCAGAAGTTCTTCAGAACCAGGAGAGAGTGTAAGGCGGTGTTCCAGACAGAGTTCCTTATAGATTCTTTCCTTGTCCATGGCAATCTTTTCCCTCTCCGGAAAAGAATCATCCGGTCTTAGATATAGTACTGTCTCATCGTCAGTTCTGCCATTAAGGAGAGAGAACTCTTCATCAGTGATGGCACTTCCCCTCACCATTGAGAAGATTGCAGACCAGGCTTCTCTGTTTTCCTTGCTGTCCCAGTAAAGCGTGCCGTTGAAATCAAATATATAGCCATCAGCGTTCGGCAATCGGAATGACATCTCTCTCCTCCGGACCCGAATAAACCTGTCTAGGACGTCCGATCTTCTGATACGGATCATGCCTCCATTCAAGATAATGTGCTATCCAGCCAGGGAGACGGCCCATGGCGAAGAGCACTGTGAACATCGAGACAGGTATTCCCATCATATGGAATGTTATACCTGTGTAGAAATCTACATTCGGATAGAGGTTCCGTTCGATGAAATAACTGTCATGGGTAGCTCTCTCTTCAAGCTCGAGCGCTATATCCAGAAGCTCATCTGTCTTGCCTGTTGATTCCAGCACATCTCTGGTGAGTTCTTTTGCTATCTTTGCTCTCGGATCGAATGTCTTATAGACCCTGTGCCCGAAACCATAGAGGCGGAATGGATCATCCTTTGATTTGGCTTTCTCCATGACTTTGTCGATGGAAAGACCTTCCTGCTGAATGCGCTGAAGCATATCCATTACAGCCTGGTTTGCTCCACCATGCTTTGAACCCCATAGCGCGCAGACTCCAGCTGTGACTGACGCGTACAGATTCGCATCGGATGAGCCTACAAGGCGGACTGCGCTTGTTGAGCAGTTCTGTTCATGATCTGCATGGAGAATCAGCAGTTTGTTGAGCGCTGCAACGTGAACAGGGGATGGGATGTAGTTATTGACAGATGTATGGAACATCATGTTCAGGAAGTTCGCACAATATGAATAGTTGTACTGCGGCTCAACGAAATCGAGTCCTTTCATCTGCCTGTAGGTGAAAGCCGCTATTGTTCTCATCTTTGACAGAAGCCTTGTGACTGTAAGGTCGAGATTCTCCTCTGGATCCTTGTCTTCAAGCTCTGGATAGAAAGCAGAGAGTGAGGCTACCATGGCAGCAAGGATTCCCATCGGATGTCCGTCATGAGGATAGGCACGGAAGAAATCACGCATGTTCACATGCAGCAGCGAGTTCTCATTGAGGAGTTTCTGGTAACCGATCCTTTCCTCTGCAGAGGGAAGTCTTCCCTTGATGAGAAGATAGGCAACTTCGATGAAGTCGCACTTTTTGACAAGGTCCGCGATGTCATAACCGCGATAACGGAGAATTCCTTTCTCGCCATTTATATAGCAGATGGAAGACATGCATGAACCAGTGTTCACATATCCCGGATCATAGGTGATGTAGCCAGTTTCCTTCCTGAGAGCTGTGATATCAATAGACTTATCACCCATGTTGTCGGTAATGATGTCCGCTTTGAATTCCTTTCCTCCGGAAAGCCTGATTAAGGCAGCGTCTTTTTCTCTGATCATAGAATCTCCTTACCGCTTAAAGCTTCAAGGGCTTTTACCAGAACCTGTGTTCCTTTTCTGCCCATGCCATCAGCTTTGATTGCTAAATATAGCTGCTTTGTAAGAGCAAGGGAAGGCAGTGGCAGTTCCATTTTCTCTGCTTCTTCCAAAGCTATTCCCATGTCTTTGATGAAATGCTCCACCATAAAACCCGGTTCGTAATCATGTCTAAGGACACGCGGTGCAAGATTGTCGAGAGTCCAGCAGCCTGCCGCGCCTTTTGAAATGGTGGATACCATCTTCTCCAGATCCAGTCCAGCCCTTGCTCCATAGACAAGAGCTTCTGAAACACCGCACATAGTACCGGCTATCACAATCTGGTTAGCCATCTTCGTGTTCTGTCCAGATCCTACAGCTCCCATGTGTGTTATGTTCTTTCCCATGATTCTGAAATAGGGCAGAAGGGCTGCAAAGACATCTTCTGTACACCCGGCCATGATGGAGAGTGTACCGTTTTTTGCCCCGGTATCACCTCCGGAGACAGGCGCATCTGCCATTTCAGCATCCTTTTCTGCAAGCTTTTGAGCAATATGCATGTCCAGAGATGGCTTTGTTGTCGTCATATCGCAGAAGATCTTGCCGGAGATATCTGCTTCGATGATTCCGTTATGGCCAAGATACACTTCCTCGACGTCCTTTGGATAACCTACGATTGTTAATGTTGTATCTGCAGACTCTGCAACTTCTCTGGGATTGTCACACCATATCGCACCTTTTGCAATCAATGGATCTGCTTTGGATTTTGTTCTGTTAAAGACATATAGTTCGTATCCTGCTTCGATAAGCCTGGAAGCCATGGATGAACCCATTACACCAAGTCCGATAAATCCTGTCTTCTTTCCCATGAGATGAGGATAGCACCAAACGACAGTCCATGAAAACGATTATGCCTCTTGCTGAAAGACAGGTGTTGGTGCATATAATCGGACATGGCTGAAAGTATTGTAGATTTTACCAGTGGCAACATCGCAAAGAAAATACTGCTTTTTTCCTTTCCGCTTTTTCTGGGAAATCTCTTCCAGCAGCTATATAATGCCGCAGATACGCTTATAGTTGGGAATTTCCTTGGTTCCGATGCACTTGCTGCGGTCTCTTCTTCCGGCTCTCTGATTTTCATGATGGTAGGTTTTTTCAATGGGATGGCTGTCGGAGCAGGTGTCGTTATATCCCATGCAGCAGGAGCAGGGGACAGACAGAGAGCTGAAAGAGCAATTCATACAGATATTGCATTCGGCTGTATTGCAGGTATTGCCATAACGCTTTTTGCTGTTATCTTCACTCCGAAGATTCTGAGATGGATAAAGACGCCGGATAATCTGCTGCCGCTGAGCTCTGATTATTTCCGCATCTATTCGCTCGGCATCTTCTTCTCAGTTCTCTATAACATCCTCATGGGGATTATGAATGCGCTGGGAGACAGCAAGCATCCGCTTTATTATCTGATTATTTCCTCTCTCATAAATATAGTCCTTGATCTCTTTTTCATCGGTGTGCTAGGACTGGGCGTCGGTTCTGCAGCTTTTGCCACAATCCTTTCACAGGCAGTAAGTTCCATACTTTGCTTCATCAGGCTCATGAAAGGAATTGGCGGAGTACGGATTTCAATCAGATCTATCAGAATCGCCGGAAGAGAACTGAAAGCAATCATCTCTTCAGGTCTTCCTTCGGGGTTGCAGAATTCAATTGTCGGTTTTGCCAATACAGTGGTACAGGCTTCTGTCAATATATTTCCTGCCGCCGCTATTGCCGGCTTCGGAGTCTATGCGAAGATCGAAGGCTTTGTCCTGCTGCCTATTTCGACTATCTCGCTTTCGCTGACCACCTGTGTTGCACAGATACTGGGGGCCGGTGATATCCAGAGAGCCAGAACAGGAGCAAGGACCGGACTGCTTATGGATATTCTCAGCGGAGAGGCTGTCGGAGTGCTTCTTTTTCTTTTTGCACCTTTTCTTTTCCGTCTTTTCTCAGATGATCCTGATGTTGTCGCCTTCGGTGTGCGGCAGGCACGTATAGAGGCTTTTTTCTACTTCCTTCCAGCTCTTTCGCATGGTGCTGCAGGAATTCTCAGAGGGGCTGGAAAAGCCTTTGTTCCAATGCTCGTTCTCCTTGCTTCCTGGTGTGTTGTCCGTGTGCTTTTCATCAGAGTCATGCTCTTGCTTTTCAATGATATAAACGTGATTTATACTGCCTATCCTGTGACATGGCTTGTATCATCTGCAGTTTTTCTTGTCTTCCTGCTATCGGGAAAATATCTTCAGCTTAAAAGGATACGCCATGACTGAGATTGTAGACGCATATGACAAGCTTGAAGATATCAGAAAGCTGTTTTCTGAATATACATCAATGCTTCTTGAGATGAATCCAGACATGCAGCTATATCTTGATCTGCAGAATTACCAGGATGAAGCAGAGCATCCGGAAAGAAAATATGAACTTCCATGGGGTAGGCTCTGCATCGCCATTTCTGATGGAAGTGTGGCCGGGTGCGTAGCTTTGCGGAGGCTTGATGATGAGAGGGGAGAGCTGAAAAGACTCTATGTCCGACCATCTTTCAGAGGTAAAGGCATTGGCAGGGTTCTGGTGGAATGGATTGAAGAAGAGGCGAGGAAAATCGGGTACAAAAGCCTCTATCTCGATTCTGTTCCAGAGCTTGAGGCTGCGCTTTCTCTTTATAGGAAAATGGGCTTTGAAGAGACGGAGGCATATAATGACAGCCCTGTCGATAGTACTGTCTTTATGAGAAAGATTCTTTGATTTTTCTCATCGTTCCAGCTTTTCCTGATAGTATTCTCCTTTCTGCACTTTCATTTCAGTCTCATATCTTTGACCATCAATGCTGTAGCTTATCCTGACATCCATCTCTGAGGAGGTAGCTGGGAACGGTATTCTCAGGAATGCTTCTGTTCCTGGTGAAAGCAATGTGAGTTTGCTGGCATAACGGTTTCTCGCCAAAAGGGGGACCGCTTTATATGCTGGTGTTCCATATAATGCGCTGATGTTGCTGCAGTTCTCATCACAGGAGATCTCGATCCATGCGATATCTGATGTAAGGGTGATGTCTTGTGTCTTTATGATTGAGAAATACTGTTTGTTGCTTGTAAACCAATCGCCTGAGGGCGTTATCGTGACTGTGCCCTGTGCATACTCACCTCTGAATGGTGGAAGATGCACCCCGATTGTGCTTTCCGGATTGATTGTGTATTTGTTTTTTAATCCATCAATTTCAATAGTGACTGGAGCATCCGTTGGATTTGAAACCGTTATATCAACCCCTTCTGTCGCTATGTCCCAATAGCATGATATTGCCAGAACTGTGAGAATGATAATGATTGTCTTTTTCAGAAATCCTGCCATTGCCTGTCCATTGATTCTATCAGCTTGAGCTGAGTCTTTGCCCTTACCAGATTGTGTTCTGGATATGATATTTTATAGTAGATATCTCCGTTGAGATAGTCAGTGAGGAATCGTACAGCCATGATTGCTGTGATTGATCTTCCAGATTCCTTGATGCCATCTTTCTCATCGTCTGTCAGAAATGAATGCGCAGCATCCAGATATCCTTCTTTCAATGCCTTATAGTAATGGATGGAGAATTCCATCAGATCGGTATTCCTCTCATCTTCGTCTGCAGTACTGCACGCTGTCCGGATCATATCACCTGTATCGAAAAGGACAGTACCGGGCATTATTGTGTCGAGATCGATGACTGCAAGTGCTTTTCCTGTTTTCTCGCTGAAGAGCACATTGTTTATCTTCGTGTCATTGTGCGTGACTCTTGATGGGAGGAGTCCTTTGTAATAACTGTCTGAGATGAGTGACAGTCTTTTTTCATTCTCAAAAAGGAATTCCAGTTCCTTCCTTATGTTTCCTTCTCTTTTCAGTGGATCATTTGCAAGTGCTTCCCGGAGCTGCTGGAAACGCAGTCGCATGTCGTGGAAATGCGGAATCACCGTATAGAGCCTGGAACTGTCGAAATCCGAGAGCTGACACTGGAATGTTCCGATGCCTTGTCCGAGATTGTATGCAGTATCTTCATTGCTTACTCTGTCAAAAGATCTGACTCCATCGATGAATGTATATGTCCGCCAGTACATTCCATCATCATCAAGTGCAAATGGAAGCCCAGTGTCTGCGGGAACAACACGAAGTGTTCTCCGCTCTTCGTCTTCCAGACCCTTCACCTTTTTCCTGATGTGTTCAGTTACATTCAGGATATTGCTCATAACCTGATCTGGATGGGGGAAAACTGTGCTGTTGATCATCTGATGTGTATATCGTTTTTCTTTCCCGTTTTCGATGAAAATGGAAATGAATGTTGAGTTTATATGGCCCTGATTATTGGCTTTTATCTCTTTCAGTTCTCCAGGGATAGGGAAAAGAGATAGTATTTTCCTGAGCTTGTCTTCTGTCTTCATATTGTAATTATAGCATTAGTGCAGGATTAATCGTCTAAAAGATTGGTTTTATCGGATTTTGTGTATTTATGGCATGACTAGTGCTAAATTAATTCTGTCAGGGGTGCCGCAATCTTTTGCTTTCACCCCAAGCGGAAGAGGCGGCACTTTCTGATTAGCATTCCCTGCGGCTGAGTATTTTTTTCAATGGCAGGCCTACGACAGTTGTCCAGTCTCCCTCTATTCTATCTATGAGTGTATAGCCGGTTTTCTGCAGCCTGTATCCGCCTGCAGCTCCTTGCCATTCACCGGTTTTTATATAAGCACTGATTTCATCTTCTGATAGATTGCGGAAAATCACTCCGGCTTCATCTGGTACTGCGATTTTGCCTTTTTCCGGGAGATAGATGAAAGCTGCGCTTATTACGCTCTGTCTTCTCCCTGAGAGTTGTCTGAGCATCTTTGTGGCATCTTCTTCATCCTGTGGTTTTCCCAGCAGCATATTGTCGATCAGGACCATTGTGTCGCATGAGATTGCAGGCAGCGAGGGATCAAAAAGCTGAGAGGCTAGATAAATATCCAGCTTTCTCTCTGCTATCTTAAGTACTGTTTCCAGCGGGTTGCTTCCATCCTTCGTTTCATCTGCATCGGGGATGAATATCCTGACTTCAGATCCTCCGTTTTCCAGCAGCGAGCGCCTGTTAGGCGATGAAGATGCCAGAACGAGAGATGGAAAAGCCACGGAGAATGCAAGCTGAAGGCTGTCTGGTTCCGTTATTCTCTGCATGCTTCTGCCTCCTCGCTCACTTCGAGCCACTTGTTCTCGGTTTCAGCAATCATTGAATCTATCTCTTCCTTTTCTTTCATAAGCTTTGTTATTCTTGCAGCATCTGAATAATTTTCAGGAAGAGCGATCTCTTTCTCGAGATTCTCTTTCTTTTCGTTGAGAACTTCCAGCTCCTTCATGAGTTTTTCCTGGGTTCTCTCCAGAGTCTTGAGCCTGTTCCTCCTCTGATTTGCTTCTTCTCTTGAAAGGAGCGAGGCTCTTTTTTCCGCTTCTGCTGGTTTGCCTTTTTTATGGCTCTCTTCAGCGAGCTTCTTCTCTTTCTCTGCGATTTTATATTCAAAATAGCTGTAGTCACCATCGAAGAACTCTGGGCCATCTGGAGAGAGGTAGAGGATTCTTGTCGCCAGAGAACGGATGAAGTGCCTGTCATGGCTCACGAAAATCACAGTTCCGCCATAAGCGGAGATGGCTCTTTCCAGCATATCCTTTGCATTGATGTCGAGGTGGTTTGTAGGCTCATCAAGCAGCAGCAGATTTGATGGATTCAGAAGGATCTTCAGGAGTGCAAGTCTCGATTTCTCTCCTCCAGAAAGGACAGAGACACGTTTGAAGACATCATCATCTGAAAAGAGGAAAGCTCCCAGCAGATTGCGGATATCTGGAATGTCCTTGGTGTCTGCTAGGCTTTCAGCTTCTTCGAGTACGGTATTGCTGTTGTTGAGAGTATTCTCCGTATCCTGTGCGAAATAGGCTTTCTTCACTCCGGCACCATCTCTGATTGAGCCCTTGTAATCGTTATCTGCGCCTGCAATCATTCTCAGCAGTGTGGACTTTCCTGCCCCGTTGCGCCCGGTGATTGCCAGCCTTTCGCCTTTTCTGACCAGAAAGGAGAAATCATTATAGATGATGTTCTCGCCATAGGCTTTCGTCAGATGCTCGACTGCAATGACATCATTTCCAGAATGCGGGGCAGGGGGGAATGTGAAGGAGAGCTTCTTCAGGTGGGGTGGAATTTCGATGATGTCCATCTTGTCCAGTACTTTGATTCTGGACTGTACCTGCCGGCTCTTTGTGGCTTTATACCTGAAGCGCTCGATGAAAGCTTCTGTTTTCTCAATTTCGTCTTTCTGTTTCTCCCAGGCTTTTTCTATCTCCTTTATCTCTTCTTCCCTGCGTTTGAGATATTCTGTGTAGTTTCCGCTGTATCTTGTCAGTCTGCCATTGAAAAGCTCGTAGACTTCTGTGACCATATCATCGAGGAATCCCTGATCATGGGAGACAAGCATCAGGCCGCCATCGAAAGCTTTCAGATACTCTTCAAGCCAGACCATAGCTTCGATGTCGAGATAGTTTGTGGGCTCATCAAGAAGGAGAAAATCCGGGTCTTCAAGGAGTATTCTTGCAAGCGCTATCCTCATCTGATAACCGCCGGAAAACTCTCTTGCCGGACGTTTAAGGTCATTTTTTGTGAAACCCAGACCAAAGAGAACCGATTCGATTCTGGGCCTTCTTTCATAGTATCCGGAATCAATCAGGGTTTCATGGCAGACTGAGAGACGGGCGGCTGCATTCATAGCCGTATCCCCGCCTTTTTCAGCATCCTTTTCAAGCCTTTCTATTTCTTTCAATATCTCATCGAAGCGGCTGTATCCTTCCTCCGCTGCTTCATAGACACTTTTTTCTGGCATGACGATGCCGGACTGCGGCAGATAGGAGATTCTTGCCCCCTTCGTGATTGCAATGCTTTCACTGTCTGCTTTGAGAGAACCTGAGATGACTTTAAGGAGCGTGGATTTCCCAGAGCCATTTGCACCGGCAAGTGCCGCTCTGGTTCTCTCGCTCATCGTAAAGCCAATGTTCTTTAGTATTTCTCTCTCCCCGAAAGAGAGGTTTATATCCTGTACCTGAAGTGTTCTCATATCTGCCGCCTTGAGTATTGGCCAAGTTCTGGCTATTATCGGAACATAGCAGGAATCCCCCTGTTCTTCAAGGAGACGAAATTGATCTGTCTAACTCTATCTGGCAATACGTTGGCATCTTGTCTGGATGAAATCAAGCAGAACCGCGCTTATATTGATGCTGCGGAGCTCAGACTTGATTTGCTGCAGGAAGAAGAGCAGCAGAAAGCATCATCTTTTCCTTCCATGACGGATGTACCTGTGATTCTGACTCTCAGACGCAAGGAAGATGGTGGGCAGTGCATGCTTTCAGAGAAGGAGAGACGGCAGCTTCTCCTTTCTGCTCTCGATGGTGACTTCGCCTATGTGGATATTGAAGAGGATGTGAAGAGAAATGACGTAGAACAGAAAGCCAGGGAGAAGGGTGTGCGGATCATACGGTCTTTCCACGATTTTTCCGGAATCCCTGATGATATTTATTCACGTATCTATCGGCTTTCTGAGAGGGGGGATATAGCAAAAGCAGCTGTTACACCGCATACGATACAGGATTTACTTACACTTTTCAGAATCGCTGAGGAGCTGAAGGATGTCCCGAAAATCATCATAGGTATGGGGGATTGGGGTATTCCTATCAGGATTCTCTACAAAAAAGCGGGTTCCCTTCTTACTTTCGCATGCTCTGGAGAGGCTGTTGCACCCGGTCAGGTCAGTGCAAAGGATCTGAAGATGCTCTATCGTGCTGACCAGGTGAATGAAAGGACAGGTATTTATGGAATCATCGGAAATCCTGTGCTCCATACATCTTCTCCGCTCATTCACAATATGGGGTTTCATGCCATCAACTACAATGCTATTTATCTTCCATTCCTGGTTGATAATGTGCGGATTTTCTTTGCCCTTGCTGAGTATCTCAAGATGCGTGGATTCTCTGTGACTATTCCATTTAAGGATGCCGTGCTGATGTATCTTGGAAATATCTCCAGAGAGGTTAAGCAGATCGGGGCATGCAATACAGTTGTGAGAATGCCTGGAATGTGGAAGGGGCTCAACACAGATTATTATGGCTTTCTTCAGCCGATTCTGAAGGATATAGATTCCGGCAGGGTCAGATCTGCACTTGTCGTTGGCGCAGGCGGTGCATCTCAGGCAGTTGTCTGGGCTCTCCGGAACAGAGGTGTCAAGGTGACAATCCTCAACCGTACTGTCGGCAGGGCAGAGAAGCTTGCGAAGATAAATCTATGTGAGTATGACACGCTCGACAATGCTTCCAAGTATGAGGGCAAGGTTGATCTGGTTGTGCAGACAACAAGCGTAGGATTATATCCTGATTTCGATATATCTCCGATAGACTTCCATTTCACGGGACGTGAAATCGCTTATGATATCATCTACAAACCCAGAATGACGAAATTCCTCAAAGAAGCGGAGAAGGCCGGCTGTACTCTGCATTATGGCTCTGAGATGCTTATGGATCAGGGTAAGCTCCAGTTTGAGCTCTTTACAGGGTATCACTATCCAAAAGAGGCTCTGCAGAATCTATGACGGAGAATGGAAGCACTGCGGCTTTCCAGACTTTGTCAGCTTCTGCTTCCTTTCCAGCTATGATCAGATTATCTTCTTCTTTTTCTGCCAGACCTGTGAGCACTGTGCCGTCGACAAATTCAAGGTATAGCTTCTGCTTCTCTGCGATTGCATGATTAATTAGTCTCATCTTCTCCTGATAATAAAGTCCGTTTACAGTATCGAGGAGAGGTGATGGAATACTTTCATCCGCTATGATCCCGGATTTTATGAGTATTCTCCTCCATGGATCTGCTGTGCTTGAGAGCAATCTCTCACGTTCAGCTCTGTCGAAAGGGATTTTCCGCTCTTCCGGAATCTCTGGTGCATTGAACTGTCTCGGAGGAAGCGGGAAGTTTCTCTCTGCCTTCTTCTTGAAAAGAGGACCGGTCGTCGTACCGAGCATATCGAAACCTGCATTCTGCAGGGCTCGTCTCCACAGTTCCTCTGTCTCAGGATCCATGATGAAGGCGTTCTCCCCGATTTTCCCGAGTATGTGCATTTTCAGCGTCGGAAGCGCATCTATTATCCTGGCGTTGCGTTCATCTGCCCTGAGGATTATCGCTCTTTCGGCTTTCAGCGCATTCCAGGACTCATACCAGCCGCTTATTCTTGGCAGCAGTGTCTCTGGAAGAAGGAATTTTGAATTGAAAGAGAGCTGCTGCTTCACGCTTTCCGGGGTAAAACCGGAGCTGAACGCAGTTTTCATTGAGAGTCTTGTCAGCTTCCACTCAGATGTCGCATCCGATAAAACAGGCTCGGCATAGAGATAGATATCCTCTGGTGCGCTTCCGCGATAGGTAATGGAGAAATCTGAAGAGACTGTGAATCCCTCAGTTTTGCTGTTCTCCATTTTCCTTCCCGTTATGATACCATCCTTCTCTTCAAGCACGCTGAATAGAAAGAGAATTGATTTATCTATCGAAGCAAGTGAGAGCTCTTTTGCTAGTCCGAGCTTTTCGTCTATCTCATCCTCATGAATTCCTGAGAGCAGCGAAGCAATGAAGACAAACAAGGCTTTGTTCTCCAGCTGAGCTGTTCCTTCATCCATCAGGGCAATCCTCTCTTCTTCAGACAATTTCATGAAAGCTTCAGCTGCTTTTCTGTCGAGTGTGAGTTCTGTACCGTTATCAATAGCGACAGAAAGATCCAGAAGCCGTTCAATTGCTTTTATGCCTGCATCCTTTATCCTGCTGCTGGCCACACCGGGGAAGAGAGATGTGAAGAAATCCGAGGAGATGATCTTCTGCCATCTGCCAGAAGGCAGTTTACCCGAAGCTATTTCGAATAATATGAAAGGAAAGAAAGCAGCGGGGTAGGCAAGGCGTCTTTCTTTTTCACCCAGAAGCGGAAACATCGAGATGGCTTTTTCTCCGATTTCAGTTATAGCTATTTCTCCATCCTTTCTTTCTATCATGCCTTTGTCAAAGAGAGCTTTTGCTGTATCAGACTGGACAAAGAGTTCTTTATTCTTTGCCAGAACGATTTCTGTTAGAAGCATTCCTTCTTCATCTGTAAGGGCTGAGATGACTTTATCCGGATACTCTCTGATGATCTCTTCGAAGGAGAATGGCAGTTTCTTATTCTTCATAACAGCCAGCCTTCTCTATTGAGTAGTTGTATCCCTGTTCGGAGAGGAATTTCTGCCTGTTCTGGGCAAAATCCTCTTCCTCTGTATACTCTGTGACAATGGTGTAGAAGTGGCTGTCCTTCTCTTTTGGTCTGAGAATCCTGCCGAGTCGCTGGGCCTCTTCCTGTCTGGAACCGAATGTTCCTGAAATCTGTATTGCCACGGAGGCGTCTGGAAGGTCTATGGCAGAATTGGCGACTTTCGAGACTATCAGCACGCGGATTTTTCCTTCCTTGAAAAGAGCATAGAGTTCATCACGCTTCTTTGTCGGTGAGGCTCCTGTGATGATAGGGTAGCCGAACTCCTTTCTGAAGACTTCCAGCTGGTCAAGATACTGACCTATGATGAGGACTGCATCATCTTTGTGCTTTTCCAGTATCTTCCTTGCTGCCTCGATTTTTAGCGGGTTTTCTGCAGCGATTCTGTACTTTTCCCGCTTTTTTGCAATTGCATATTTTATCTCAAGATCCTCAGGAAGCGGCAGTCTTATCTCATGGCACCATGCTTTGGCTATATATCCTTGAGCCTCAAGCTCAGACCACGGTGTATCATAGCGTTTCGGACCGACAAGGGAGAAGACCTCATCCTCTCTGCCATCTTCCCTGACTAGGGTCGCGGTGAGCCCGAGACGGTGTATCGCCTGAAGCTCAGCCGTGATTCTGAATACAGGAGCTGGCAGCATATGGACCTCATCGTAGATTATGAAACCCCAGCCGCCTTCACGGAAGAGTGAGAAGCGTGGATATGGAGAATTTGTATCCGGTCGCCATGTTATTATCTGATAAGTACAGACTGTAACAGGCTTCATATCCTTCTTCTCGCCGGAGTATTCCCCGACTTCATTCTCAGTCCGCTCAGTTTTATCAAGAAGTTCCCTGATCCATTGATGCACAGCAGTGACATTCGGGCAGAGAATCAGGGTTCTGGTACCGAGTGCAGCCATAGCAAGTATACCAGCCACAGTTTTTCCGCTGCCGCATGGCAGTACAATCGTGCCATACCCCGTTCCTGGTCCCCCGTCACCAAGAAGTGCCTTGATTGCATCTTTCTGATAAGGACGCGGGGTAAAGCTGTTTCTGAGCCTGATTTCCAGCGGTAAGCCCTTCTTCAGAGGTATCCTGTCATCGACAGGGAAACCCAGCTTGATCATAGCTGCTTTGAGCACTCCGCGGTTCATTCTCAGTACCCTGAATGATTTCTCATCTTCAGCTTCCAGATATTTCGATATCGTTGCTTCTGCTTTCAGCTGCAGAGCGAAAACTGCCCTTCTTACAGTGAGAAGGAGATAATCGTCGTCGAGTTCTGTGAGAATGAAATCTCCATAGCGTTCTGCTGAGTCCGTGATGAAGAATTCGACACGCGGATCGATATCGAAGCGTGACCATCGCCTCAGACGTGAAAGAATCTCCTCCGCTGTCAATCCGGAAGAGATGGCATTCCATAGCGATAGCTGGGTTATCTGATAGGTGTGCACATGCTCAGGGCTTTTGATCAGGTCTGCAAATGCTATGATATCTGCACGGCACTGATCTGCAGAAGGGGAATGCACATCCAGCAGCATCGTTCTGTCACTTTGGACTGTCAATGGTCTATCTTCTGCCATATGCCCTCTCAATCAGAAAATGGTCTGCAATCGTCAGTGCAGCCATTGCTTCAACGACAGGAACTGCTCTGGGAACTATTGCAGGATCATGCCTGCCATGTACTTCGATTGTCGTATTATCCATTGTATCTGTCACAGTCAGCTGTTCTTTTGCAATAGATGCTGTCGGTTTCACTGCCACGCGGAAAACAATATCGTCACCGCTTGAAATTCCTCCAAGGATACCACCGGCATTGTGTGAGAGGAATACAGGTTTTCCATCGATTATACGCATTGGGTCATTGTTTTCAGATCCGCGTTTTCTGGCTCCATTGAATCCCGAGCCGAATTCAATGCCCTTCACAGCCCCGATGCTCATCATGGCATGGGAGAGGGTAGCATCGAGTTTGTCAAATACAGGATCTCCCAGCCCTGGTATCATGCCGGTTATTCTGCACTCAATGATTCCTCCAACACTGTCCGTCTCTGCTTTTGCGTTCCTGACAGCTTCAATCATTGCCTCGAGATTCCTGTTCTCAGGGGCATATAAAGGGCCTGGAAACGGAGGCTTCCATTCATAGCTTTCTGCTTTTATTCCTCCTGCTTCAATAACCCCTGCATTGACTTCAACCCCGTATTTTCTCAGGAACAGTTTTGCCAGCGCACCGGCAAAGACGCGGCAGCATGTCTCTCTTCCTGAGGACCTGCCGCCTCCGCGGTAATCGCGGACGCCATATTTTGCATCGTATGTATAATCTGCATGCCCTGGTCTGTATTTATGCTCTATATCGCTATAATCTGCAGACCTCTGTGTCTTGTTCCAGATGACAAAGCCGATAGGGGTACCTGTTGAAATCCCGTTGAAGACGCCTGAAAGAATCTCGGGCTTATCATCTTCATTTCTCATGGTTCCCAGCTCTGTGCTTCCAGGTCTTCTTCTTGCCATCTCAGAGGCGATGAAAGATTCGTCTATCTCTATTCCAGAAGGGTAGCCGTCGAGAATTCCGCCAAGAGCTTTCCCGTGGGATTCTCCAAAGGTTGTGAGTGTGAGTATTCTGCCGATGGAACTAGACATAACCATTCTCCTTCAGCTTTTCAACAAGCATTCTTGCTGTCTCTTCCTTATCTCTGTAAGGGCCCAGATCTACAACCAGATCTGCTGCTTCGCTGTATACCGCATCCCTTCTTGCATATACTTTATGAAAGGATCCTTCTACATCCTCTGGATCGAGAAACGCGGGCATGCCATGCTTCAGAATCACGGGAAGCATTTCGTTTTCATTTCTCTTGAGATAGATGATTTTCCCTGTTTTTTTCATCAGCTGCATCAGCGGTGCATTGTCAGCAGCACCTCCTCCTAAAGAGAGAATGAAGGAGTCATTATTGTTCAGGAATGCAGAGAGAGCTTCCCTCTCTGCTTCCATGAATTTATCTTTACCATGTTCTTTGAAGTACTCTCTGACGCTCTCTGCTCCTGTCAGGGAGAGTACAAGATCATCGGAATCAGCATAGGGAATGGCTAATAGGGAAGCTGCAAGACGGGCTTGCGTCGTCTTTCCCGAATGCTTGATACCTGTAAAGTAGAGTCGTGCCATAACGGGTAATTGTACCATCATAGAATACTCTTGCTCAATTACATCTGGCTGTATGACAAGAAAAAGGGGAGGCTGGAAAACCTCCCCCGAACTTCACTTTGTGATTTTCAGCTTCACTGTACCAGCCTCAGCGCTGCTGTTTGCAGAGAATATATAGCAGTATTCCGGATACCTGTTTGCTGGCAATTTCACAGAAGTCTTATTGTTTGTGATGCGGTCGGAAGCAAATCCTATGCCATTTGCAGAACCTGCCATGATGTACAGGGATGTTTTCTCATGAGGCAGCTCGCCTTCGATGCTTATTGTCGCACCGGCATATGACTGGAGATTGGAAGATGAGAAGATTATCGGGACGAATCCTGTTCCGGCAGGAATCTGTATTTCCTTCTCCTCCTCATCCGGATTGAATGTTACAATCATCGCTTCTTCTGCTTTTGTTATAGGTCTGAGTGTGGCTGTTGAGCTGTCGTCAGGATTTGTCATGATGAAATTGAACATGGCATCGCGCGGGACGCTTCCTACATATGCAATGAGTTTACGGCCGTTCTCTTTATCATAATACATTGGGAAGATATATGGTTTTCTGTTGCCATTATCTATGTACCTTCCCTCCGGTGTGGACGAGATAAGGTGATAGTCACCAAGATTCTTGTTTTCTGGAATATCAATCTCAAGAACAAGTTCCTCACTGGATTGTGGAATTATGTAAAGCATCTCGGATTGGAGTGTCTGCGGTGTATTCAGGCTAAGTTTCTCCGGGTGTACGAGAATCAGTTTTCTTGAGAAATCATCGGACATGCGTTCTGTGTGTACCATCTGGTAAACAGTGATTGTGTCATAGGCACTTAAATCCAAAAGCCCATCTGCATATAGACGTTCATTATTTTCGCTGATGATTCCTTCATCTGTATCTGTATTCGAAGAGCTTCCTTTCCGGATATTCATGAAAGCAACTCCAGATGGATCTGTGAAGAAAGTCCGCGGGCTGAGCGTGTAGATTTTGTCGATGTATCTGATGCCGTCCTTTATAATTGCCTCATCATGGGCTGTGATAACCATCTCATCGTAAGAAGAGATCGGCTTGGCTTTAATCTGAGTTGTCTGGAATGAATCTCCTGTTCTGAGTCCAAGATCAGATGCTGCGAATGTCATCTCGCTCTCGGTTGCGACAAAGAGCAGTACTCCACTTGCTGTCTCAATGAATGGTGTTTTTCCTGTCTCTTCATTATCACCGATAATTATATCCGCTGTAGAGAGACTGTGTGATGAAGAAGGATAGATTGCATATGTTTTTCCCGCCTGAAGTCCTTTGAATGTGAACTCTGCTGAGTCATCAGTGATTTCTATCGGCTTTGATAATGCCGTTGTCTCATGCTCTTCAGGCTTCTTGAATGTGATTGAACCATCTTCGCTTACAGTAGGTTTTGAACTCGGTATGTCTTCTGCTATTGCCACTGCTTTGCATGATGAGATGATGATAGTCCCGATTATCAACAGGATGATTAGGGAAAATGATTTCACTTTCAGATCAAACGGTTTTTTCATATAAAGACCTCTTGTAAGAATCTTTTGCCTTTGCAACTAAACTGATTATGACAAATGACAGCATTTTTCAAGAATATCATGCAATGAATCAGGACATATTAGCCAGGTGCTATATAGAGGAATGGAGAGAATACCATCTTCTAAGCCAAAATTCTTTGTAGAAATCCTGATGCTGAGAACAGGATTGAACCTGTTCCTGTACACTGAAAGGCTTCTTGATCGGACATGGCTGCTGGCTTTGACTTCAATGGGGATGATAGCTGTACCGCACTGGATTATGAAATCGATTTCCGCTTGTCCCGATGATTCCCAGTAGAATAGGGGGATATCATTAGCTGTTAATGACGCAGCGACATAATTTTCTGCGAGTGCTCCTATGAATCGTTCTCCGATCTGGTTAAGAATGCTCTCTGCGGGAAGCCCTGACATATTCATCAACAAGCCAGTATCGAGAAGATACAGCTTGAATGAGGACAAATCTTCATATGCTTTGATTGGAAGGGCCGGGATTTCAATCTTTCTGCACCTGAGGGTCAGGCCTGCTGCAGTAAGCCATTCCAATGCTTTGCCGAATATTGCGGATGTTGCCCCTTTTCTAATCAGATTGTATTGGAACTTCTTGTTTTCCTTTGCAAGCTGAATCGGAATTGTATCGAAAGCGCGCTGGGCAAGGAGCTTATCGGAATTATACGCATATTTTGCAATGTCAGATCTGTAATCTGATAGTATCTGAGCCTGTATATCTTCGGCTTCAATATAGCTTTTTCTGGCAAGGTATGTGACAACAGCTTCAGGCATTCCTCCTACGATGAGGTAATCACGATAAAGCGAAAGCAGCTCATCATGGAGAAATACAGGGAGATGGGTACAGGACAGGAATGCATTCCTGCACTCCTTGTTTAGCTGTTCCTTTCCGCCTGCTAAGAGGAATTCCTCGAAATCCAGCGGATACATTCTGATTTCCTTCACTTTGCCGACGGGAAATGAGAAGTCATCACGCTTTAGTGCCACACCTAGCAGACTCCCTGCTCCGATTATATGATAATCCTTATTGCTGTCATAGAAATATTTCAGTGAGGTAATTGCCTTCGGGCATGCTTGAATTTCATCGAGGATTATAAGTGTTCTGTTCTCTATGTAATGCTGACCTGTGAGTATTTCCAGCTGTGCAATAATGCTTTCTGGTTCAAGATCTCTATCAAAGATTGTTCTTGCTCTCGGACTTTTCTCAAAATCAACGAAGATGAGAGAATCGAATTCATTTTTTCCGAATTCTTTCATTGTGAATGTCTTTCCAGTCTGCCTTGCCCCCGTAAGGAGCAAAGGCTTTCGTCCAGATTCATTCTTCCATTGCAGCAATGTCCTCTCGATTTTTCTATACATATCCTCATGATAATAACAAATGATTTTTAAGTCCATAAAAATCATATAATAAATGATTTTTATTAATTTATAAGTCATTGTATTTCGCTCTTCAGAGCTATCAATGAATGTTATAAGGTGTCAACGACCAAGACAAGCCTGACAGGTTTTCGTGCGGCATTATTTATAAACATTTGAAAGAAATTAGAGAGATACTTTCTACATCAATCTGTTTTACCCCTCCCATATTGCAGGAGAAGAGCAATATAAGGGAAAGCACTACTATTAGAACTTTCTTCATGAGAACCTTCTATTTCAATGATTGAGCTAACCGTTCATTGTAGATATCTGCAAGGGAAATTGCGAAGGAAACAGAGATATTGTCATCGTATTCCCAGTAGACTAGAGGAAGTCCTACTAGACCTATGACAGCTGCAGCCGTTCCTCCAGCATAGCACCATAACGTGAGAGCTGGATTTGAATAATCATCAAGAACAATGCCAGCTACAAGCAGTGCCACTCCCAGCCCTAAGCCAACACCGAAGATAGACCAGCCTGCTGTGTGCATGGCCTTCTCTGTCTTCATTCCTTCCTGGAATTCCCTGTATATCTCATCTTCGCCGGTAAGGTAAAAGAACTCAGCTTTGGAGATTTCGTTCGCACCTCTGTAAGGAGTCCATTCTGTCTCTGTTGTTCCTGCTGACCAGACAGTGGTTGTGTATAAGCCAAAGGGATGGATGTCTCCGATACCGGAACCATAGCTGTAACTGTTCTCTTTTGTCTGGATTGAGAGGGAGGACTTTATATATTCATATCTCGCTTCATCGGATAATTCTGACAGATCAGGGGAGGCTGCAAGCGGGGTAAGAACAATCAATATTGAAATGAAGAGCGCTATAGACTTTTTCATATGACCTCCTCTCAGTCATCTTCTGGCATTCTGTATTCAGGAACAGCAGGGACATATGAGCTGTTCTCATTCTCTTCTTTCTTTTTGTTCCTGATATGTTTTGCTTGTCTCATCTCGACTTTCATCAGATAGTCAGCTTCGGCTCTGTTTTTCCTGGCATCGCTGGCGAACTTATTCTCCGGTATTGTCTTTTTCAGCGCATAGTGGAATACGACAATCATCATATACCAGAGGAATGCGAGAATGAACGGGGAGAAATTCCTGAATGTATAGGAAAATTCAGTTATGCCTTCTGCTCCAAGCATCAGAAGCGTATCCAGATTCTGGAACAACAGCAGAAGAGATATGATAGCCGGGAATATCCAATATAGTCCTTGCCTGGAGAATATGAAGCGCATGGACGCCAGAAGCGCCATGAACGAAAGAAGCAATGCGGTTATAGGGATGATGTATACTATCACTCTTTCTTCAGCCTCTTCTGTATGGTAGCATGTTTTCATGGAACTATACAGAGACTCTTCCAAACTTGATGCGTTCCGCTCCAGAGCCAGAGAAAGGAAAGAAGACGGGCGTGGCCCGTATTATCGTGATACCACAGCTATCATCCATTCTTCTCCATTCAGAAGACTGAAGCATAAGACCCAGGTTTTCTTTGCCCCATCCAATGATCATATCTGCACAAGGATGGAGCATGTGCTGCATGTTGCTTCAATTGCTTCCGCTATCTGCCGGTCGCTTGGACTGGATACTGAGATGGCCTGGGCTATCGGCATGGGCCATGATCTTGGGCATACTCCATTCGGCCATGTCGGGGAGAGAATTATCTCGAAGATGTCTGAAGAAAGGGGGCTGGGAAAATTCGAGCATGAGGTGAATTCGCTGCGTGTTGTCGATTTTCTCTCCAATAACGGAAATGGACTTAATCTGACATATGCAGTCAGAGATGGTATTGTCTGCCACAATGGAGAGAGCCTGCGGATGAGAATCAGACCTACAGGTGTTGTCAGGGATCTGGACTCTGTCACTGAGCGAGAAGGTCTTGTTCCTGCGACATTCGAAGGGGCTGTTGTCCGTTTTTCTGATTCTATCGCGTATCTGGGAAGGGACTGGGAAGATGCTTCAAGGCTGGGAATACTCAAGGGCCATGAGCTGCCTGAGATAGTCACAGAGAGGCTTGGGGCCTCCAACAGCAGCATCATCAATACGCTAGTCAATGACATAATAAGCGGGGCAAGTGAAGATGGGATAGGGTTCTCTCCGGAGATTTTTGAAGCTGTCGAAGCATTTTCAGAATTCAATTACCGATATATCTATCGTTCAGAGATTCTCAATGGCTATACCAGATACTTCACAAGACTCCTGCATCTGATTGCGGATTATCTGGAGGACCTCTATCAGTCCTATCATCTGGATGAGAATGGATACATGGCTGAGCATAACATGCTAGCAGCTGGTTTTTATAACCATGCCCAGCAGATGTATCCGAAGTACATGGAACATGAGGGGTCGGACAAGCGCATGATCATGGATTATATTGCTGGCATGACTGATAACTTCTGCCTTGATTGCGCTAACGAGATACTGAAGCCTGATCATCTCAATGAAGAGATAGAGCACTCTGCAACTGGCAGATGGTTCGATGCTATCTGATCAGGATTTCGCCAGATTCTCGATTTCCTCTATGAATTGATCGAGGTCATCAAAAGCCCTGTAGACGGAAGCGAAGCGTACATATGCGACTCTGGATACAGGGTAAAGCTGTCTCAGTGTCTCTTCTCCGACTTGCTGGCTGGTTACGGTATTTGAAGTTCCAGCCATTTCATAGATGCTGTCCTCGATATTGTGAAGGATTTCATCGATCTCGTTCTGTGTAATGGAGAGCTTTTCCGTACACTGTCTGATACCTCTCTCAACCTTCGAGATATCGAAAGGCTGGTGCCGTCCGTCTTTTTTTATAACGATTATAGGCTTTTCCTCGATGCGTTCATAACTTGTGAATCTGTGTCCGCATTCAAGACACTTCCGCCTTCTTCTTATTGAAGTGCCTTCTCTGTTGGACCTTGATTCGAGTACTTTGTCATTGTCTTTTCCGCATCTTGGGCATCGCATAGAGGTATGATATCACATTGTCATAAAAAACACAGAAAATTTCTGTCCCATATTGACATCAATTGTTATGTTCATAACATTATTGTTGTAAAGATAACATAGGAGGTCATATGGCGCTCTCAGTTGCCGCTTGTGTTAAAGAAGTTATCAATCGTTCTCCGTTCATTGCAGAGATGATGAGTCTTGATCTCATCTCATTTTCCAATCTTGCCAGATTCATAAGAAGCGATGTGGAGAACATGTACGGCAATCCCGTCAGCGAGGCTGCGATCATCATGGCTTCCAGACGTTTTAAGACTGAACTCGATAATCAGATCGCAGGGCAGAAGAATATGGAAGGAAAAATCCGTTTCGAGATTTCCATGAAGACAAATATCTATGATGTGAATCTTCGTCGCAGTGATGAAAGCGCCAATAACCTGATGAGCCTCTATGGGCTTGTGAAACCTTCCGAAGGTGATTTTCTGAATGTTTCCATCGGTTCCCATGAGATTTCACTCTCCGTCTCTGACAGATACCGCAGCGAAGTCGATGCAATAATAAAAGAAAGCGAGGTCATACATCGTTTCACCGATCTTGTTGCGATAACAATTGTCTTTAAGGGTGATTTCCTGCAGACGCCTGGTATTCTTTATCTTGCTGCGAGAAAGCTTGCCTGGGAGGGGATAAACATCATTGAAGTCATATCGACAATGAATGTTCTGACTTTTGTCGTGCGCAAGGATGAGAGTTCCAGGGCTTATGAGGCTCTCAATGCATTCCTCTCCGATGAGCTGTAGAATAATTACCGGAGGAAAAGGAGAGGGGAAGACAACTGCGCTTGGCCGTATCGCATCTTCTATCTCTTCCCCTCACGGTTTCCTTTCGCTGCATGAAGGCGATGAATATTATCTTCTGAATCTTGATGATGGCTCTCAGCGGCTCCTGATGACGGCTTTTCCGCTTTTTACGGAAATAATCGGCCGCTGGAATTATGATGCAGCGTTGTTCAAAGAAGCTTCAGAGGACCTTGTTAAGATAGATTCTGGCTCTGTTTTCATTGACGAAATAGGCCGTCTGGAGCTGGATGGAAAGGGATTTGCACCCGCTCTTTCAGCGTTGGCTGAGAAACCTGTCGATCTGTACATATCAGTCCGGCGGGATTTCCTTCAGGAAGTGATTGAAAAGTTCAATCTTCAAGAAGCGGAAATCAGAGAGGCGGCAGAGTTTCTCTGAGCGTTTTCCTTGTCTTTTCCGTTCCTCCATAGAGGATTGATGAAAGCATTCTCTTTGAGAAGATGAACTCATCACGGTATGTGAAGAGATTTCCGTATTCATCTTCCAGATCCATTCCAAGGCTTTTTATTACAGCATGCGAGGATGCTATGTCCCAAGCAAAGCATTTCTGCACGATGACGCCCTCTACGGAAGGGAAAAGCACTGGAGAAAGTATGTGGAGAATTGTGGAACCCAGTACTCTCACTTTTCCCTTGAATGAGGAGAAATCCATCTCATGAGCTCCTTTGGATCCCATCATGATTTCGCTTACACTGTCTTTGTCTCCATCAAGTGTCAGTTCCCTGCCGTTTATCGTTGGTCTGCCATCTGGGTCCAGACGGATGAAGAGGCTTTCTTCTCCGATACCAAAGCGCGGTGCTGCAATGTAAGCGGCAATAGGTTCTCTTTCTTTGTTCAGAACTCCCAGTGAAACTGCGAATGCAGGCATACCCTGTGAATAGACATCTGTTCCATCGATAGGGTCAAGAATGAAGATCCATTCTGCGTTTTCCGCATTCTCTGTATCCTCCTCCTCACTGATGACAGCAGCTTCGGGGAAAAGAGCATGTATCTTCTCTATGATTCTGTGACTGATGGCTGTATCAGCTTCAGTGAGTACAGACCCATCTTTCTTGAATGAGCGATGCACGGATTTCTGCATGGCGTATGCATAACGTCCGGCTTCTTCTATTTCATCTGCGAGTATATCGAGTTTCGTTTTATCGAGCATTATCAGATTCTAACAATGGCCGCGGTATACATGCAAGGCATTATTGTCCGAAAACGATTAATCTTATATAGTCGGTCGAGTGGAACGGAAGATTCAGGATTTCGTTGCAGATTACATTGCTAAGAATCCTGCAGTAAAGCAGGCTGTGAAAAAAGGCTCTGGGATTGTCAGGGCTGATGGATTGGATTTCTATCCCCTCTCAAGGGCTGTGGAGCTGATTGCAGCCAGGAGGGGCGGGCGTGTTTTTGCCATAGCGGCTACAGAAGAGTCTGCTTCAACGCTTTTTTCGGATCTCTCAGACAATACCAGTGTGGAGAGCATCTTCCTCCCTTCAAATGGTAAACTCTTATATTCAGATTTCACACTTACATCCTCCGAATACAGCCAGAAGAGAGCTCTGGACCGTATAAAAGAGGCCAGAAGCGCGATTATTGTCACCTCTCTCCGTGCATTCGTTTCTCCTGTGATGTCTCCGGAGAGTCTGGAGAGCCTTTCTCTCAGAATCAGAAAAGGAGATAGCTTCAAGCCGCAGGAACTGTCAGAAGAGCTAATCAAAGCGGGGTATTATCGTGCTCCGACTTGCTATGAAGCTGGTTCTTTCTCCATCCGTGGCGAGGTTATGGATATTTTCCCATTCTCTTTCGATAATCCTGTGAGAATCTATGCCGACTGGGATGAGATAGGACGCATTGCAGAGTTCGATCCCCTTTCCCAGAAGAGCGGCAAGGAGATGCCACGCGTCACTATTCCGCTCATAAGCGGTGATTCGAGTCCTCATTTCTCCACAATGAAGAGCTATATCACTGCTGATGATTACTTTATGCTTCTCGGATCGGAAAGGCTGGAAACCAGCTGGAAGGCTGTGCAGAATGAGGCTCGTGCCCGATTCAACGAGGCTTACAAGAGCGATGCTTCGGCACCTGTTCCAGATAAGCTTCTTTTCCCATGGCAGGATTTCTCTTCATCGCTTTCCGAGGCTTTCATCATTCATGATATATCGGAGAGTTCATACTATCACTTCGGTGTGACTTCCTCACGTTCCTATTTCGGTAATGTCACGTATTTCAAGGATGATATCAGTGCTCTCCTTAAGAACAGCTGGAAGGTCGTGGTTGTCGCTCCTTCCGTCGTCCAGCGGGAAAGGCTCGAGAATGTATTGAGGGATTTTGATGTACGAATCGAAGTCTCCGAGCTTTCCTCAGGTTTCCAGATAGAAGCACTTTCGCTTCTCGTTGTTCTCGACAGCGAGATATTCGGACGGAGAAAACAGCGCCAGAGGGCAGTTGTGGAGACAGTCTCATCGTCTCCTCTAGATTCTTTTGTTGAGCTGAAAGAAGGTGATTACGTCGTCCACGTCAATTATGGTATTGGCCGGTTTGTTAAAATCGACAGGGTCAAGACAAGCCGTACTGAGCGTGATTATATAAAGATTGCTTATGCAGATGATGAGTTTCTTTATGTTCCAATCGAACAGGCCGATCTCGTTCAGAAATATATCGGCAATGATGGACGTCCGCCGAAAGTCGACAGGCTAGGTTCACAATCCTGGAGCAAGAAGAAAGAGAAGGCGATGAAGAATGCAGAAGCTCTTGCGAAGGAGCTTGTGCATCTCTATGCGGAACGGGAAACAGTGAAAGGGTATCAGTTTGTCAGGGATAATGACTGGCAGGTGCAGTTCGAAGCATCCTTTCCATTCACTGAAACCCCGGATCAGCTCAGGTGTATCGAAGATATAAAGAAAGATATGGAATCGACGAAGGTCATGGATCGCCTTGTCTGCGGAGATGTCGGATATGGAAAGACTGAGATAGCTTTCCGGGCAGCTTTCAAGGCTGTGATGAGCGGCAAGCAGGTGGCTTTCTTAGCTCCCACAGTCATTCTTGCAGAGCAGCACTACAATAACTTCCGCCAGAGACTTGGCTCTTTTCCTGTCAATGCAGCCATCCTTTCCCGTTTTGTGCAGGGCAAGGATCAGAAGAAGGTTCTGAAAGGTGTGGAAGATGGGAGTGTCGATGTGCTTTTCGGAACTCATAGAATCCTGCAGAATACAGTTCATTTCAGCAATCTTGGACTTCTTGTTGTCGATGAGGAACAGCGTTTCGGTGTCAAGGATAAGGAGAGGATCAAGCAGATGAAGACGAATGTCGATTCCCTCACGCTTTCCGCTACTCCTATTCCTCGTACCCTCTACATGTCTCTGCTGAAGGTCCGTGATATGTCACTGCTGACAACAGCTCCCCGTGAGAGACAGCCTGTAGAGACTGTCATAGATCAGTTTTCTCTGAATACTGTCACCGAAGCTGTGAAGAGGGAACTTGAACGTGGAGGGCAGGTTTTCTATCTGCATAACAGGATCGAGGACCTCGATTCCATAGCTCAGATGATACGTTCGGAACTTCCATATGCGATTGTTGAGTCTGCACATGGTCAGATGGAGGCAGGAGAACTGGAAGATGTCATGCATCGCTTTGTGTATGAAGGCATCCAGGTTCTTGTTTCTACGACAATCATCGAGAATGGTATCGATATTCCGAACGTGAATACGATTATCATTGATCATGCGGATAAATTCGGGCTTTCACAGCTTTATCAGCTGAGAGGAAGGGTTGGGCGTTCAGATAGAAAAGCCTATTGCTACCTGCTTTATCAGGACAGATCGATGCTCAATGATGATGCCATAAGGCGTCTGAGAGTTCTCAGCGAGAATACTGCTCTGGGGTCTGGCTTCAAGGTTGCCATGAAGGATATGGAAATCCGTGGAGCAGGAAATATACTGGGGCGTGAGCAGTCGGGCCATCTAGAGGCTGTAGGACTTGATATGTATATGAAACTTCTGGAGGAAGAGATCGATTGTCTTACAGATACGGAGAAGGAGAGTGACAGCAGCGTGCTTCTTGAGCTCGATTACTCTGGCTTCATTCCTGATACTTATATTACCGATCCAGCTTCTAAATTCGAAGCTTACAAGAAGATTGCTTCTATACAGACAGAAGGTCAGCTTGAAGGACTGAGAAGCGAACTTGAGAATCGATATGGACTGCTTCCTGAGGAGGTGGAGAATCTATTCTGCATTGCGGAGATCAAGATTATCTGCCGCAGGCTTTCCATTGTGCATCTTTCTGAGAACAGGGGTATTGTCGATATCGAATTCGGAAAGCTTTCCGCTATCAATCCTGATAGGGTGATCAGTCTTCTGCGGCTGTCGGATGGCAAGGTGCAGATGGATAGCAGGAATATGACACATATGCGCATGCAGACTGGTGCTGTGTCGCTGAAAGATAAAGCAATGTTCATTCTTGAACAGCTAAGGAGATTGATTTGATGGATGAGAAAGAGCTCTTTGAGCATATTAATAAGATAGAACTCAGAGATGGCAAGGAAAGGACAATCAAAAGCTATGTACTGAGAAATAATGTGATCTCTCCAAAGAGTGCGGGAATCATAAACCGCTATATGGAAAAATATGGTTTCTTCTATCAGGATGCTCCTCTCGATTATTCTGCATTGTTCGGAAATGATAATCCTGTTGTAATTGAAATAGGATTCGGAAATGGTGATACAACGGCAGAAGTTGCGATAAAGCGGCCGGAGTTCAATTATATTGGCATAGAGGTGTTCCTTCAGGGGTTTGTAAATCTGCTTGGGCAGCTTGGCGACAGGGCTATTGAGAATGTCAGGATCATACGTTTCAATGCTGTCGATGTTCTCAATCATATGATTCCGGATTCATCTGTAGAGGGATTCCATATCTTCTTTCCTGACCCATGGCAGAAGAAGAGACACCATAAGCGAAGATTGATGAACCCCGAATTCCTTCACCTTCTTGCCCGGAAGATCCGCAAAGGTGGATATATCTACTTGGTCACAGATTGGGAGGAATATGCGGAAGAAGTTCTTGAATTCTCGGCAGATGAACCTTTGCTGTATAATCCGTTCGGCGGTTTTGCCCCTCCTGTGACATGGAGGCCTGTAACAAAGTTTGAGCAGAAAGGAATGGAAAGCGAACATCCTATTAATGAGATCTGGCTTGAAAAACCTGACTTTACAGTTTGAGTAAATCTGTAACTGGAATTCCCCAAATTTGATTTTCAGCTGTTTTTAGACAGGAAAATCAACGTGTCTCTTTACTTTTTACTTGTTTTACTGCTGTGAGTAATGTAGAGTTTTTCTATGCATTGCTGTTGGGGATGAGGAGATCTGGTTCAGGATGCAAAGTCAGGATTCCCGGTGTCAATCCACCGGAGATGAATGACTCAAAACAGAGGAGAGGCTTGCTTCCTTCCGGAAACAAGCCTCTTTTAGATTCAGTTCTGAGCTTCTTCTTTAGCTTTCTTTGCCTCTGCGATTACATCTTCAGCAAGCTTTCCATGAAGTTCTTCATAGTGATCGAATTCTATTTCGAAAGAACCTGTACCTGAAGTCATGGATTTCAGCTCGATCGCATAGTTGCGGAGCTCTGCCATCGGAACCTCAGCTCTTACGGAGACAACATGTCCTTTCTCTTCCTGACCGAGGACACGGCCGCGCTTAGATGAAAGATCGGAAAGGATAGCTCCGAGATACTCATCTTCGATGAAGACTTCGAGTTTTACAAATGGTTCGAGAAGAACACATCCGGCTTTACCGAGAGCAACCTGCATAGCACCTTTTGCAGCGAGCTTGAATGCCATTTCCGAGGAGTCTACAGGATGTTCCTTTCCATCAATGAGCGTGACGGAAATATCCACAAGCGGATAACCTGCAAGATATCCTTCTTCCATAGCTTCATGGATGCCTTTCTCTATGCCAGGTATATAGCCTTTGGAGACTGCACCGCCTTTGATGACGTTCTCGAACTTGTAATACTCTCCGCGTTCCGTTGGCTTGATATCAATGACAACACGTCCGAACTGACCGTGGCCACCGGTCTGTTTCTTATGTGTATATTCAGAGAGTCCGGAATCTTTGGTGATAGTTTCCCTGTATGCAATACGCGGAGTGCGTGTATTGATCTTCACCTTCTGCTTTTCCTGGACCTTGTCGAGGATCATGCCGATATGGAGTTCACCCATACCTCCGATGATAGATTCCTTTGTTTCCTCATTGAATGAGACCTGGAATGTAAGATCCTCCTCAGCAATGCGGTGAAGGGCTTCATTCATCTTGTCTTCGCTCTTCTTGTCATCTGCGCTGATAGCCAGCTGGTAGACAGGCTGAGGCATCTTCAGAGGCCTGAAGCGTCTCTTGTATTCAGGTCCTGCGACAAATGTTGCATTTGTATATGCGATATCACACTTGGTTATGATGCCGATATCTCCAGCTTCGAGAGAATCTGTCTCGACAAGCTTCTTGCCGATGGCCCTGTAAAGTTTTCCTGGCTTGGCTTTCTTACCGATTTCATTGTTATAGATATCTGTGTCTGGAGTAAGAACACCAGTGACAACCTTCAGGAAGCTCATCTTTCCGGAGAACTGATCGATAGTTGTCTTGAAGCAGTATGCAGAGAACGGTTTCTCAGGATCTATTTCAAGTGTTGTCTCTTCTCCGTCATGACCGATGATATACTCTTCGATTCCCAGCGGCCATGGGAAATTGTTCTTTATGAAGTTCAGAAGGCTGGTAATGCCTGCACCTTTATCAGTTGCTCCGCAGAATACAGGTATGACTCTGTTTGTTCTCATACCTACTGCCAGTCCATGTCTGATATCATCAGGTTCCAGAGTGCCTTCTGCAAAATACTTCTCGATAAGCTCATCCGTTCCTTCTGCTGCATTCTCAATCAGTCTGTTTCTGAAATCCTCGACGACTGCCGCATATTTCTCAGGAATCGGCATCGGTGTTTCTTTTCCGCCTTCATGGCATTCATAAGCCTGATTCTCAATCAGGTTGATGACTCCATGGAATTCCTCGGCTTCTCCGAGTGCCATGACTACAGGTACAAAATGTGCACCGAATTCTTCGACAAGTGAATCTATTGTATGCCTGAAGCTGGCTCTTTCTTTATCCATCTTGTTGATGAATACAGCTCTTGGCTTGTTTCTCTCGTCCAGTCTTCTCCAGAGCTTGATTGTCTCAATCTGTGCACCTTCTCTGCCATCTACGACCATGAGCGCTGCTTCTGTTGCTCTGAAGGATGATATTGCCTCTCCGATGAAATCACCGGTACCCGGAGTATCGATCACGTTGATCTGCTTTCCGTCCCACTGCATTGAGGCAAGCGTGGAGTGAACGGACATCTTTCTCTGAATTTCCTCGTCCGTGTAATCGCTGACTGTCTTGCCGCTATCTACCGTTTCAGCCCGGGAAAGAACGCCTGCGTAGAACAGCATCTGCTCTATGAGGTTCGTCTTTCCCGTACCATTATGGCCGATGATTGCCACATTCCTGATATCCTTGGTATTGACGCTCATCTGAATCCTCCTTTTGATTGAAATAAGCCTATTATGAAAATGTTAAGAGACCGAAACTGAGAAGTAAAGGAAAATCGTATGAATGTATTCAGCCTGCTTTTAAATAATGTACATAAATCAATTATTATGTATGGTATTATGAAAATATTCATGTAGACGCATTTTCAGCGACAAGGGAATATAAAATCATTAGATTCTGAAAACAACGCGCCTATCGAAAGATTTGAAAATCGTATGTATCGTATTTTGGGAATAACCGTTAAAGACTGATTTGTTTATCTCAAAGTTCCATATCTAATTTAATATTAGTCGTATAAAATATCTTATTTTAAATATAAATACAAATTGGTTTTATATAATTATAATTGATTTTAATATCATAATAAATTATTAATTTTACCATGAATTTATGCTTGATCGGTCCAGCTCTAGACGATGAAGGTGGGATGAAAGATGCCATCCGTTTCATAAACGAGAACAATGGCATCATCAGGAAGAGAACAGATTGAAGAGCTTCTGAGAGGAATCGGTGATATCGAACAGCCTAATGGTCTTGCCGAAGATCAGGAAGAGTTTGTCATGGAGATGCTTGAGGCCCATTTCAGAACTGACCTCAGGAAAGAGAACACGGCACAGCTTCCGGAGTCTATCCAGAATATTTTCCAGAAGATTGCCAATGCAATCAGAAGGGTATACGGAAGGGCTACAGGCAAGAGCTATCTGCCACAGGACATTCAGGATGCATTCAACAGCTTCTTCTGGAATGGAGACCAGAGCGAGGTTTCACAGGGGCCATCGGAAACTCAGGAAACTTCTCAGCAAGAACCCTTGAGCAATGAAGAGACTATACGAAACAAGGCGATGAAAGAGGGGTATCCGCAGAGGAAATCTGAATACTTAAATAAGATTCGTAGATGGCTTTCTAAAGAAAATTACGAAAGATTTACAGGAAAAACTCTGGCCCAAATATCTGAAGTTGTTGGCAATAATCTTGAGGCAATCGGAGAGGTTCCTCAGGAAGTTCAGGATTATTTTTCGGTTAGTGACTCGCGGGTATACTCAGGAGCTGCATATTTTATCGAACATGCTGTTAATCGCCATGGTGAATTAGATGTAAACGATTATGTAGCAATGGCGGATGTTTTTGAGAATTACAATAGCTCCTATATCCAAGAAGATGGTGCACTTATTCTAAGAAAAGAAGGTAGACCTTCTTCACAGGTAATTATCGTATTGGATAACGATACGGGAAAAATGATCTTATATAGGACATATTTTAATACACCAAAAATTAACAAGAAATGGACGGAAATTAATCTTAAAGCATCGTCGGTGCCCGGCACTTCACCCTCCGTCCCCAAAGAAAATACCTTGAGCGCTTTAGCCATCTCTAGTCAAGACGATGCTTCTAACCAAACAGTATCATCAGAATCCGAAGACGTCAACGTTCGTTCGCAAGGTCCTATCGGAGAGAGTGCTGTAGAAGAGGGCGAGAAGAAGTTCATGAGAATGGCTGACGACAGGTTCATCCGTTCCATCGAGAAAGACATCTTCCTCCCTGAATACGTTATCAAGGCAAAACTTTGTTCAGAGAATCCTGAAGTGAGGAGAACTGGTTAGAATAGGTAAGGAGAAAATTGATCTGAGGGGGTAGCAGCTTCAGCTGCCATTTTGCAGCAGCTGAAGCATTATGTTTAGTTTATTTTCTCTGAATAGTGGGAGAATTCCATGCTGAAGGAACCTCTTCCCTGCGTTGAGGATCTGAGAATTGTCGTGTAACCGAACATCTTCTCAAGTGGAACTTCAGAGCTGACTGTATCAGCTCCCGGACGGGATTCCATCGAAAGCACGATTCCGCCACGTTGCGTAATTGAAGAGATAACATCTCCAATATACTCTGTCGGAGCGGAGACCTGTACTTTCATTATCGGTTCCATTAATACTGCTCCAGCTTCGGAAGCTATTCTATCGAAAGCCATTGCTGCACAAGAAGTGAACGCAAACGGAGTGGATGTGTTTTCATCATAGATTATATCGGTGACATCCGCTTCGATATCCGTACATTCATAGCCGAATTTGATGCCACCTGCAAATGCTCCGTTGATACCGTTCTTGATTGCCTCGATTATTTCTTCTGGAATATCCCTTGTAGAAGCTGTGATATTAAGCACATTACCGCTCTTGGCAGGAAGAGGCTTGACAGTCATGGACAGTGTTGCATTGTTCTCCTTGTTTGCAATTGTTCTGGAGAACTTCTCTGTGCCAGATGCTTCACCTTTGATGCATTCACGATAGGAGACCTGTGGATTTCCGACGCGGCAGTTTACTTTCATCTCGTCTTTGATTCTTGTGACAAGAACATCGAGGTGAAGTTCTCCCATGCCGGAGATTATGAGCTGTCCTGTCTCGGAATCATCCTTGTAGGTGAAAGTTGGATCTTCCATTGCCAGTGTCTGCAGTGCTTTATTCAGCTTTTCCTGCTCAGCAGTACTGCTTGGCTCGATAGCAACAGAGATAACAGGATTGGGAAATGACATTTTCTCCAATAGATACGGATGATTCTCCGTTCCGATTGTATCTCCTGTCTGAGCCAGCCTGAAGCCGATGATTACTCCGATGTCTCCTGCTTTAAGCTCTGAGAGGTCTTCAGGTCTGTCAGCATGCATTCTAAGAAGTCTGTTGATTCTTTCCTTCTTGCCTTTCGTGATGTTATAAACGGCAACACCTTTTTTCAGCGTTCCAGAATATACGCGCACAAAGCACATAGGACCAGCCTGCGGATCTACCTGGATTTTGAAAATAAGGGCTTCAAGAGGGCCTGTTGTGCTGTGTGGCAATTTTTCTGTCTTGCCATTTTTTGCGTTGATTATTTCAACTTCTTCTGCCTCTGGAGGAGATGGAAGAAGATCTACAATGCCATCGAGAAGTGTCTGTACTCCGATATTCTTCAGCGATGAGCCCGTAAATACAGGAAGGATTTCTCTTGAGAGCGTGCATTCTCTCAGCGTGGAGATGATCATCTCGCGAGGAATATCAGAACCTTCAAAATAGAGTTCTGTGATCTCGTCGGAATATGAAGCAACGTTGTCTATGAGCTTTTCCCTCCATTCATCGGCTTTTTCCCTCATTTCCTCTGGAATGGCTGTGCGGTTGATTGTCATGCCCTCATCGTCTGGAGAGAATGTCAGATATTCCATATCAATGAGATCAATCACACCTGAGAAGTCATTCTCACTTCCGACAGGAATGCAGACTGGAACAGGATTTGCTCCAAGTTTCTTTTTCATGTCCTCAATGACACGATAGAAATCCGCACCAAGTCTGTCCATCTTGTTGATGAATGCGATACGCGGGATTCTGTATCTATCTGCCTGCCGCCAGACAGTCTCTGTCTGCGGCTCAACTCCGCCAACAGCACAGAAAACGCCCACAGCACCATCAAGAACCCTCAGTGATCTTTCGACTTCTGCTGTGAAATCTACATGGCCCGGTGTATCTATGATGTTTATCTGATGTTCCTTCCAATAACAGGTGGTTGCAGCAGATGTGATTGTGATACCTCTGTCCTGTTCCTGCTTCATCCAGTCCATCGTGGCTTCACCGTTGTCGACTTCACCGATTCTGTGATTCTCTCCAGTGTAATAGAGAATACGTTCAGTTGTGGTTGTTTTGCCGGCATCGATATGAGCCATGATGCCTATGTTTCGTATGTTCTTCTCGTCCATAGCGTGCTTAATCTATCACAAAGAGGAGTCTGGTGCTATATTCTTGCCATGCATGAAAAGATAGTTCACTTCCTTAATTCACTTGATAGTACAAGCTATGCCGATATAATCGATGCGGTAGAAAGGAAGAGGGGAGAGTGCATTTTCTTTTCTCCTTCTTCCGGTCTGATCTGGCAGCACAGCTGCGGAACCTTTTATATAGCAGGTGAAATGAATGACGAGATAGCAGAGCATATACCTTCGTCAGGTTTGGCTGCAGTTCATTCACCAAGTATCTCACAGTACATGCTTAATGAGATGGGCTGGGATGGTAGTGAAGCAACTTATCTCTATGTATATAATAAACATACAGTTTTTGAGACAAACTCTTTGATAGTCCCGCTTACTATAGATTTCCTATCATTTGTAACCGGGCATTACAATGTATCTTCCGATGAAGATATCAGGAATGCGATTGAGAATAGGCATTTGTTCGGCATGTTCTCTGATAAAGGAGAACTCATGGCATTCGCAGGTTTTCATGGAGAGGATGCAATGGGCATGCTTACCGTTCTTCCTGAGTATAGGCGAAAAGGCCTGGGAGAGCTGATGGAGAAGCATCTGATAGCAACATGCATCAGGGAAGAAAGAAAAGCTTATTGCAATGTCTTCCTGTCTAATATCGCTTCCTGCTCACTGCAGGAGAAGCTGGGACTGGAAAGAGGACGTATTCTCAGCTGGTGGATCTGGAAGGATCCTGTCTGAGTCTGTGTTTCATGGCAATCCGCTGATGGTGGTATATACCGCTGTCTCCGGAAGCAAGATAGGATACTGCGACTGTCAGAAAAAGAAGTACTGGTTCGCTGTATCCGAAAAGCTCAAGAGCCAGAGCAAAGCAGACAAGGGGGAGATTTGTGCCACCCGTGAGCATTCCAATTGCGCCTAGGACCGCAAATGGGGCTGTATCCAGAGAGAAAAGAGATGCGAATGTATAACCGAAGGTCCCTCCTGTGACCAGAAGTGGTACGACTTCTCCTCCTGCGAATCCAGCTGATATGGAGAGGAACACCATCAGTGCTTTGATGATGAAGGCATAATATGGTACTCCTCTGCCGTCAATCGACCTGTAAAGCAGGTCCAGTGATAGTCCGTTGTAATCGAATGCACCGGTAAGGGCGAAGATGAGAAAAGAAATTATCATGACAAGGACTGCTGGCATGATTGCACTCATCGCACTGTTTTTATAGTGCTCTGCAACGGCCTTTCTGAAACGCTCAAGAAGAAAGAGGAAAAGGCGTGCAAGCAGTCCTGTGAGAACCGCGAATACGACAATCCATAAGAGATTTTGGAGAGTCGCTTCCAGCTCGATGAAGTCAGGTATGTACATCCTATGTATGTGGAGAATCTCAGCGATGAAGACTGCACTGTATGATGAGACAACGCATGGATAGAGAGCATCGAGGCGAAGGATATCCGGAGTGGCGAACATCAGACCGAAAAGGACACCTGCGATAGGGGAGCCGAAGAGTGATCCGAAAGCCGCAGCTGAAGCAGTCATCATGTAATAATCTTCTCTTCCATGCAGTCCCTGCCAGGAAAGACGCCTGTCTATTCTGGCTAAAAGCTCTCCCACTGATATTCCTATCTGTACACCGACGCCTTCTTTGCCGACAGATGCTCCTGTGATATGTGAGATTGCTGCTGCTATATAAGCAACAGGTCCCATCCATGGTGAGATACGGCCGCGTCTCAGCTTTGATTCATCTCCGGTTGTTTCCATATCGTGGATGGCATCGATTGCTGAGACTGTCGTACGGCGGAAGATTGCTCCCAGTGATTTGTAGATATCGAGCGTAAGCCATGCTCCTGCCGGGAGAAGGAAGATAAGGAAAGGGAAAGCTGAGTTTATCGCTCCGGCAAAGGATACTGTATTTGCGAAGAATGTGATGCAGACTCCGACAGATAATCCTACTGCAAGACTTCGGATGGTCCTGAAAATCAATATCCGTGCTTTTTCATGTTTTTTCATCGCATCAGCATTTTAAGCAATCTGAGTTTGCCCTTGAAAGGTGCATAGCGGACAGGCAGATCAAGCAGCAGGGATTTGTCCATTATGGCCTTGTCATGAGTGAATGCCTCGAAACTCCTTCTCCCATGATAGCATCCCATTCCGGAATTGCCGATACCTCCGAAAGGCAGTTCTGGTGCAGTTAAGTGTACGACAGTATCATTTACACACCCGCCGCCGAAAGAGAGAGAAGAAAGAACCTTCCTTATATTCTCCTTCTTCCTGCTGAAAATATAGAGTGCAAGAGGCTTTTCGTGGCTTCTGACAGTCTCTATTGCCTCATCAATACCTTCTATCTCCAGGATAGGCAGCAATGGCCCGAAGATTTCTTCCTGCATTATTCTGTTATTCCATGAAGCTGGATAGATGATTGCAGGACTGATTCTTCTCTCATTCTCATTGCTCTTTCCACCGTAGATGACGTTTGCATCTTCCATCAGGCCTCTGAGACGCTGGAAATGCTTCTCATTTATGATCTTCGGAAGATCTTCTGACGATAGCGGATTGGAAGAGAACATTTTCTCGATTTCGGATTCGAGAGAGTCAATCAGAGACGGTATTATGGATTTTTCCGCAAGTATGTAATCAGGAGCAACGCAGGTCTGTCCTGCATTGAGGAACTTTCTCCAGGCAATCCGTCTGGCAGTAAGCGGAATGTCTGCAGAACTGTCTATGATGACAGGGCTTTTCCCTCCAAGCTCGAGAATACATGGTGTGAGATGTTCATTTGCTGCCTGGTGGACAATTCTTCCGACGTTCGGAGAACCAGTGAAGAAGATCATGTCCCATCTCTCTGCAAGAAGGGCTGTATTTGTTTCATGGCCGCCATCGAAAGCGGCAATGTATTTTTCATGGAATGCGGATTTCAGGATATCAATCATCACGCTTGAAGTGTTTTTGCTGTAGCGTGATGGTTTTACGACTGCTGTATTACCTCCGGCAATCGCTCCTGCAAGCGGTACCATTGTCAGCTGCAATGGATAATTCCATGGTGACATTATAAGGACAGTACCCATTGGTTCGTGGAGAATATATGATCTGGAATAGAACTGAGTTATCGGGGTCTTTGCCCTGGTGGGTCTCATCAGTTTCCTCAGATGTTTTTCGAGCCAGCCGATTTCTTCATAAACGATTCCGAGCTCTGTTGCATAACCTTCAAACGGGCTTTTCCCCAGATCCAGCTGAAGAGCATTGAGAATACGTTCTTCGTTGTTTTTCAGTGCTTCTTTCAGTGCCTTCAGATTCTTCATCCTGAAATCATAACTGAGTGTGTCTCCACTATTGAAATATATTCTTTGTTTCTGATTTGTCTCGCTGTAAATGCTCATAGCGCCGATAGTAGCACAAAGGGATTTTTCTGTGAATGACAAAATTGCAGAATGTGTCAGAATAAAATTTCCGACATAATTCATACACTGTGTTGGATTCCGACAGTATATACATTTTCTGTTGTTAATTTATGCATATGTAAGATTGAAAATCTAAACAGGAAAGGAAAATGGACAGGAAAAAACGTAGCTCAGTAATCAGGTATATAATTTTATTTGTTGTTTTTGCTGTTGCAGCAGCAGTACTTTATCTTATCTTCTCATCAGAAAAGACGGTTGAATACGATACGCCTGTTTCTCCTGTAGAGATTGTGCAGCCTGCGGTGAGAACAATAGAGGAGGGAATAACAGTCACCGGTTATATCGAGCCGGAAGCGATGATTCCCGTTGTTCCTTTTGTCAGCGGTACGGTTGACGAATATAGTATCAAGGCTGGTGATGAAGTCGAGAAAGGCGATATCATAGCAAGAATTGATTCACGTCCCTACGAATTGCAGAAAGCACAGGCGGTGGCTCAGGTAGAAGCACTGGAAGCTTCTTTCAAGCGTGTTTCTGCCCTTAAAGAGGCAGGAGGCGCAAGTGCTCAGGATTATGATACGCTTTCTGCACAGCTTGATGCAGCGCGTTCACAGCTTGAGCTTGCCGATCTGCAGCTCTCTTATGCTACAGTTACAGCACCTGTGAGCGGAAGTATCATTCAGGCACCATCTGCAGTCGGTTCTGTAGGATCTCAGGAGATGCCTCTTGCTGTGGTTGCTGATCTGGACAATCTTATTGTGAATCTCAAGCTTGGTGAGAAATATTACCACAGCATAATTGATAATAAAGATAATCTTACCATAAGGATTTCTTCTCCTGATGGATACGTTTCTGAAGCAGAGCTGGTTTCTGTCGCCCCATATGTCGATCCTACTTCCAAGACATTCCTTGTGCGTGTCCATCTCCTTTCACCTGAAGGCTTTATTCCTGGCATGTTTATACGTGCGGAAGTTATATGGAGTTCTGAGGAGTATCTGACGCTTCCTCTTGCGGTCAGACGTCTTGATGGGACTGCATATGCAATAGCAGCAGATGGAAGGACTGCCGAATTCATAGAGCTGGAGACAATCGCAGAAGATAATGACTATTTTGCGGTAAATGACAAATATGCGGATCGTGATTTCATCATCCGTGGTCAGAATGGTCTGCTTCCAGGGGAAGAAGTGAGGATTGTCGGGGAGGAAAGATGAAAATCGCAACGCTTTCTGTCAAGCATTCAGCCATCCTTTCCATGATCCTGATAGCGCTTGCAGTCTTCGGAATGATTTCAATAACAACAATCAATCTTGAATTCATCCCTGATATCGATATGCCCCAGATATTCGTCATAGCCGTCTATCCGGGAGCTTCAGCAGAGGATGTTGAGAAGGATGTTGTCGATATTCTTGAGGATGACTTTGTAACGCTGCCTGATTTCAAATCGATGGATAGCCAGTCGATGAACAGTGCTGCTATGATTACCATCACATTCCAGGATGGTGTCAACCCAGAAGATCAGCTCAATGAAGTCAGGAACAGGATTTCCCAGCTGATGGATGAGCTTCCAACTGGCCTGCAAGGGGAACCGACTGCTCTTGTCGGAGGGGCGACGATGAGATCGG
>CALXLB010000045.1 GCA_944389085.1 uncultured Spirochaetaceae bacterium | reverse complement strand
TTTGTTGCCCTGCCATCATCAGGCAAAGAGGCTTCCACACCGAACTCTGCTCTGATGATAACAGAACAGCCTCAATGCTATATCGTCATCCTGCTTTTAGCAACGCTGTGCAGATAGGAGTTTTTATTTTTTTATGAGACTTTGTCCTGAGTTTTAGCACCAAGGACATGAACATACAGCGGCACAAAGGTCGCTAGTATCAAACCGGGCAGCAGGAATCATCCGCGGTGATGGCCTGCTGTTTCCTTTTTCTAAGCAAGAGCAGGCGCTGCTTCTATATGGACGTTCACGCCAAGCTTCTCCAGTTTCTTTATATACATGTTTATCTTGCTTTCGGTATTGAACTTGTTATAGTAATCCTCTCCGAGATCCTTGAACGGGACATGGTCTCTTATGATGAAGTAGATTGCGATGAGCAATGAATGTGCAACTGCCATCTTCGCCCTGTTCTTTCCTCTTCGTATCATCAGCCTTGAGTACTGGGCAGCAAAGAAGGGACCCCTTCGCTCTTGAAGCTCCCTGTGCGCACAGTACGAGCGTTGTCCGCAGCAGGGAGTTGCCTCTGCGTGTCTTCCCGCTTCTCCTTTTTCCTGCGCTTTCATTGTTTCCGGGGCATACTCCAGCCCATGATGCAAGATGCGAGGCTGTCGGGAATCTGGACATGTCGGTGCCGATGACAGAGAGGATTGTCTTTGCAGAGCTTTCGCCGACGCCAGGAATCTCCATCAGCATCTCGGCAAGTTCCTGCTGGTCTGGAGAGAGATTGTCATCGATGACGGAATCTATCTCATCAATCTGCTTGTTCAGGTATACGATGTGCTCGAGGCATATGCCTATCATCTTCCTCTGGACAGGAGTAAGAACGCCATTCAGGTCATCAGCTATCTCCTCTGGTGATGCCTTGAGGCGGGAGGGAATGAGGCCGTCTGCGATCATTCTCCTGATGTCATCAGCAGTGACGTCTTCTCCCTCGATGATGCATGAGAGGAGATGAAGCCCGGACTTTCCGATGATGGAGGATATTGTCCCTGAGATCTTTATGTTCCCGCCTTCGAGCATCTTCTGTATCCTGTTCTGCTCGCTTGCCGCATCCACTGTGAGGCTCTTGCGGTAGGTCAGAAGCTCCCTCAGCTCCCGTTGCGGCTTCGATGGTATGTAGCTCGCTCTCAGAAGCCCATGCCTCAGAAGATCTGCTATCCATTCGGCATCAAGCGTGTCTGTCTTTCTTCCCGGCAGCGTCTTGATGTGCTGTGCATTCACGACCATTGCCGGTATATCCTGCGCCTCCAGTATGTTGTACAGCGGCTTCCAGTATGAGGCGGTGCTTTCCATCGCAACCATCTCGCAGCCGCTTCCCTTCAGCCATGATGAAAGCTCTATCAGTTCCCTTGTCGATGCTCCGAATTCCCTCGTCTCCTTCCTGCGTCCGCGCATCAGGCAGCAGACAAGTATCTTCTTATGCACATCCACGCCACAGCATACGGAATACATCACTTCCATACAGGCCTCCCTGGTTGAAATTACGGCAGGCCTTCCTTTGCTTGCTCAATTTTTTATACGTCCTCATTCCCGAAGGATTGTGACAATGCGTGGTCCGGAAGGAAGGCCAGTGTCAGTTTTTTTTACGGACTCATGCCGTTCCAAAAAACGCACGACCTTGTGCCGCATTTCAATTATAAAACATGAAAAACTCAGGACATAGTCTCATTCACTGTGGTGAGTCCGCGGAATCATATATGTTTTTTATGTTCCCTTTTCAGGTTAGAGGCTGTATACGGGTCCATTTATTCATTTTCCCATGTAACAGCCCCTTTCGAAGTCAAAGAGAATTCATGTAGAGCCACAATGCAAGGTCTGCAGAAGACTTTTCGTCTGAAATTGTTTCTGCAATTGTTCCATTCATGAATTCATCCCAGTACTTTTTAAGCTCATCGTAGTTTGTATGAGATTCCCATCCATCTGTTCTAGCATTTGTGATTATCAATATCTGATTCTGAAGCTCAAGGTGGAATGTAATTTCAGCTTCATTTGAACTCCTGATATCAATATAAGCCCCCTCTATCTCTCCTGACCAGCTGTCAGTTTCATTTGTCAGATAAAGGTTCATACTGGAATAGTCATGTTCTGAAAGTATTTCCCGCAGTGTTTTTCCGATTGGCCGGTAAGCTTGATATCTGTGGCCATAGTAAAGTGGAGAATCGAGAATAACAGGATCTGTCATACTCATCATATAGCTGTAATCTTCTGATGAGAGCCATCTGAGGAGAGCGAGTTTTTCTTTAACTCTTTCATCAAGTCTTTGTATAGTTGATAAGTGTGTCGCATCAAATGCAGGAGAAGTACTTGAATAAACGTGCATGTATTTTTCCATGAGCTTCCTTAGATCGGTGAGAGAACTTATGTCATTGGCATTTTTCTCTGTATTCAGAATTTCTTGGAAAAGTGAATTTTCGCTGAGGTATATATTGATTCTGTAATCGATATCTGTTTTCAGCTCTTTACCGTCATTGGAAGTGAGGTACGATGGGAATGTGTCAATGATTGCTGTCAGGTCTTTTACGCCAGATTCTCTTTCAAGACGCTGGTGTATCAAGATACTGTACCGGTATGAGAGAGCATTGATGAATGAATCCAGTTCACTTTCATCATTTGTCAGCAATTCAAAATCATTGAGAAGCATATTGCCCTCAGGTTCTGATTCTACAGTGTTAGTTCTTTGTGTATACCATGTTTTGAGAATGCTTTTCCATGTTTCATTTGCATTTTCTAGCAGGCTGCTATTGTTTATAAGTTCTGAATCAAATTCATCAAGCTTTGTGCAGATGAGTTCTGTTCCGACTATTCTTGTGCTTTCATTGATTGTGATACTGAGAAGTTTTTCTGCGCTTCCTGACGTAATGACTCTTTGCAGTTCTGAAACATCTATGCCTGTAATTGGAATGTACCAACTGTAATCAGATAGTACTTCATTTAGCCTTATCTCATCTGTGCATGTCGATAACTTCTCCGATATTTCTTTTTCAATGCGTGCAGAGAAAGAACTGAAGAGAGAGGGATAGATGTTTTCCACAATCTGAATTCTTCTTTGATTATATGAAAAGTCTTTTTCTTCATCTTCAGTGTACAGCGTTTCGATTTCTGAATAGATTTTTGGATTTCTTTTTACTGCTTCTAGAATTGCTGAATCATCTGATCCATAAATCGCTTCAAGCTTGTCTATTATCTTTGAATACTCGGTAAAATCAGAATTGCTTATATAAAAGAAGACTGCTGAGATTTCTTTGTAAGTACTTTCTGTTGTGATGAGATTCAGCATGAAATCCCAGAACTCAGGTTCTGTGCCTAGCTGTTTGAAAATATTATGTGCTTTGTCAAAGAAACTTGTGATATCGTTCTCTGAGCCGGATCCTGACAGCATGCTATATTCATCCGCCAGAAAACCACTGAGTGAGATTTTGATGTTAGTGACAAAATCAGAGAAGTTCGCATAATTTCTTATCTCTCTGTAGTATGCTTTGGCTTGGATGATAAAAGCATTGATATCATCAATGGTTGTGGTTCCGGATACCAATAACAATTCAAATTCATCTGAAAGATATGTGGTGAGATAGTATCCAGGCCTGTCCTTATTAAGGAAGCTTCTGATTCTGCTTTTTGCATTTGGGAAATCATTGATAAATGATATGTTCATGGATTCTTCAAGTTCCGCTGTTTTTGTGATTATCCCTTCAGCATCTAGTTTTGCAAAATCCGCTTCTAAATCCATTCCTCCATTCTTGCTTCCATATCGCATGAGTGTTGAGGAACATGATGCAAGGAGAAGCGAGGCGATGAACAGCATGGTGAGGATTTTCATTCTTTTCATTGAATTACTCCTGTGTGTATGGTTCTTGCAGCTATGTATGCAGTTGCAAATGCCCATGTGAGACTGTAGCCTCCGCCATCTGCATCTACGTCTATTATATCACCTGTATAGTAGAGGCCGGGGATTATCTTTGATTCC